>CAZAKU010000137.1:0-9344 GCA_964485765.1 uncultured Lentisphaerales bacterium | reverse complement strand
AGGCGGTATCGCGTCTGCTGGCCGACGAGAGGTTGTCCGGCGCACGCTGTCTGGATGGAAGTGGTGGCTCGGGGATGGTCAGCCATCTCTTGCGCAAGCTGGGGGGCGATTGGCTGAGCGTTACCGATACGGCCAGGGGGCGTGAACGGGTGGCCCTGATGACTGGTGGTGATGTTGCACTTCTGGGTGAAGATGGACGGCTTCCGTTTGAAGACAAGGCTTTCGATGTAGTTGTCGTCTCCTCCTGTTTTCTGGCACGCAGGGCTGATGATGAAAGTTTGGTAGCTGCCTGCCACCGTGTAATGCGGGATGGGGGAGTGCTGGTGGCATGTGCTCAACGCAAAAAGAGTATGGGTATGATTCCGCGTCTGCGCAAGATTATGGGCGTTACTGCCACAGAGCGGGGTCTCATACGCGATGGCTACACTGAAAAGCAGATGTTTGAGCTGCTTCGCTCCGGCTTTGATGTTTTGGATATGTGCCAGTATCAGCGATTCTTCGTTGAGCTGACGCGTGCGCTGGGGGAACGCAGAGAGCTTTATTCAGCCGGCAGGAAACCGGGGGTCTGGAGCTATAGAGTCGCCTACCAGTTTGATATGCTGCTGTTTCTGACACGGGGATACATGCTCGCCCTGCGGGCGCGACGCAGAACATGGCGCTCGCGCGTACTACCGGACCTTGCTGTGGGTGGCACAGTATCCGGCGCAGTATTGGAGCGGCCATCTGTTTAGCCCGAATATTTCATGAGTTCCATGAAATATGCAAGCTGAGTTCCCGGGGCAACGGGAGATTCTTGCAGTAAGGGTCCGGTTTTGCTGCGAATATGGCTTTTTATCAGCTTTTTTCGCTACAAAGCGTTATGGAGGTTGACATGTCAGCCCAAAATGGTAACTTATTCGATCTTTGATTGGCCGGAATCGGCTGTTTTTTTTGTGCATGGAGAGACGGAAATGAAGCGTACGTATCAGCCTTCGAGCAAAAAGCGTCAGCGAAAAATTGGGTTTCGCGCCCGTATGTCTACAACAGGGGGTCGTAAGATTCTTGCCCGTAGACGTAGAAAGGGTCGCGCACGCCTTACAATTTAATTACGGATAATATCCGAATGGATGTCGCTGTAGATGAGCATGAACGGCGTAATCGCGTTACCGGGAAGAAAACTGTAGATAGCAGTTTCGGTCTGGAATGCAGATTGCGGCGTTCTGACTGTTTTCAGGAGGCATTTTCACAGAAGCGTCAGTTTGTAGGCGCACATGTAATTATGTGGTTACGCAGTGGCGCAGACACCAGTTTGCGCCTCGGCGTAGTCGCCAGTAAACGGACTTTCCCGCGTGCGGTCGATCGCGCGCGTGTGAAACGTCTTATGCGGGAATCATTCCGCTTACTGCGTCATAAGTTACATGGTGATGTGGATATCGTGCTGTTGGCCCGTCGCCGCCTTCTGAATGTCGGAAGGGATGCGGCGGATCGCGAGTTACGATATCTATTTCGCAAAGCAGGTATATGGGATCGATCAAATGATTAGATATATACTTATCTTCTTTGTTCGTGCGTATCAGGTTGTTATTGCACCTCATATCGGTAACTGTTGCCGGTATACACCATCCTGTTCGGCGTACTGTATCGAGAGTATAAGCCGCCATGGCGCACTCCGCGGGCTTTGGCTGGCGCTTAAACGTTTATTGCGATGTAACCCCTTTCATCCGGGCGGGTACGACCCTGTGCCGGATTTTAGTAAAGAGCAGAAAATTTAATTATGAATAAGCAGGAAATCTCAGTTGTCGTCGTTTTGTTCGTTGTTCTTATGGCGTGGATGTTTGTGATCAGTCCCAAACTCTTTCCGGTGCAGACGCCCCCCCCCTCCGCGGGAGGAACCAATGGTGTTGCACAGGTCACAGCTTCGCAGGGCACGCAGCCGACAGACCCGACTGCTCCTGTAGTTGCGACTCCTGCAGTCCCGGCTCCCGATTCCACCAATGTTGTCGCTGTGTCAGCCACAGTCGCTTCGAATATGGTAGTGGAGGTGAAGGAGACAGCATCTGCATTGGATGAGCAGTTCTGTTTTCTGGAAAATGAAAAGGTCAAATATACAATCTCAAGCAAAGGCGGAGGCATTAAGGCCGCTGAACTTGCGGGCCATTACGATGGTTTGGGTGAAGATGCCAAGATTCTTGTCCTGGACTTTGAGGGTCTTCCCGCGCTCTCAATGGGCGGTTTGACCGGATTGGGGCAAATCTCCGATTTTGTTGTCACATCTGATGGTAAATCCGCTCAGATAACGGCCGAGATTGATGGCAAGTATCGTTTTGAACGCCAATTGCTGCTTGGCGATTCCTACACTGTTGCTGTTACAGACCGCGTGGTGAATATAACTTCGGAAGTAATCGAGTTGCCGAACTGGTACATTTCATCCGGTAGAATGGGGTGTGTAGAGAAGAATGAAAGCGATTCCGAGCATTTGTCGCTGGATACCTACGGCATGACGGAGAAGGGAAAGGATGGCATAAAGCGCTGGAAGAAAGATTTTCCGCGACTTTTCGGTGCCATCGGAGGGGGCTGCAGCGCCTCAAAAATCGCCGGTAACGCACCGATGAGTGTAAATCAGCCCATTCCTATGTCACCACAATGGGTGGCACCCAAAAGCAAGTTTTTCACGCTGCTGCTTCGCCCGGAAACCGCAGCTACCAGTATGGCCGTTAATGGATGGCGCAAAACAACCGTAGATGGTTCATTCAAGATTGATGGTGTCGCCGCTTCATTGGTATATGCAGCCGAAACTCTTGATCCGAATCAGGAACTTACGCGCGGCTACACCTTCTATGCTGGGCCGAAGCAGTACCAAACCCTTAAGGCCCTCGGGCATGGCGAAGAGGCCATTATGGACTGGGGGATCTTCCGCATTATCTGCCGATTGCTACTGCCGACCCTGCTGGTGATCTATTCCGTGGTACGAAACTGGGGTGTGGCCATTATCCTGTTAACATTCCTGGTGCGTGGTATCTTCTGGCCTGTTACCCATAAGAGTACCGAGAGTATGAAGCGTATGCAGGAGCTGCAGCCGCAGATTAAGGAGCTGAAAGAGAAGCATAAGGGTGAACCACAGCGCATTCAGCAGGAGACCATGAAGCTGTATCGCGAGCACAAGGTTAACCCGATGGCAAGTTGCCTGCCTATGCTGATTCAGATCCCTGTGTTTATTGCACTCTTCACGGTTCTGCGAAGCTCTGTTGAGATGCGCCATTCATCCTTCCTCTGGATCAAGGATCTGAGTGAGCCTGAGAACATTCCCATATTCGGCTATTATCTAAATATACTTCCTTTGGTAATGGCCAGCACAATGGCCTGGCAGCAGCACCTGACACCTTCCGGCGATGCTCAGCAGAAGAAAATGATGATGCTGATGATGCCTTTGATGATGCTGTTCATGCTCTATTCGATGCCGTCGGCACTGATGCTTTACTGGTCAACCAGTCAGATCGTTTCGATTGTGCAGCTCTATTGGCAGCGTCGTCGCCAGCATTCCAAGGATAAAGCCGCCGGTGGCGGAGTTATCGATGTTGAGCTGGTTGAAACACGTCAGATGCGCCGACGCAAAGATAAATAGGACTAACCTAGTGCCCCGGCCCGGAAGTAAGGGCATGTAGACTCATCAGATTTCGTCAGCACGGGCTCCGGCGAAGCCTCGAGTGTTCCGGGCGCATTCCCTTCTCCCTCCCTTCCCATACTAGAGGTATGGGCGCATGTGCACGGGGCGCTCAGGTGGTGAAAGATGGTGACCCGAAGGGCGGCGTATTTGCTGCTTGGTCTTCGAATGTGACTTATTGCATAGTGGTATCTCCCGATAGACTGTCTGTTAGATTTTGCATTGCCTGTTTTATGCTTTCAGAGCTCTCCCTCTGTAGGTCCAGTTGAAAGCCTTAGCCATGGTTCTGTTGAAGTACTCGACGAAATCGTGAATTCTCTCACGTAATGCTTCAACTGAGCTGAAGCTGGCCCTTCGCAGAGCCTTTCTGCTCAGAATGCCGAACCAGATCTCTATCTGATTGAGCCATGAGCAGTGCTTCGGTGTGTATACAAAGCGAATTCTGTGTTGTGGATCGCTAAGGAATCTTTCACGGCTTTTCAGGCTCTTAAGGATTTCCTCTTTCCCCTTAACCCCCAGGCTCCCGGTGCAATCAGCTCCATGTCAGCAACAATAGCCAGCTCTCTGTGAGTCCAATTTTCCACCGGAACACCGATCTCCATTGGCTTTCTTACGGCCAGTGCGACAAGTGCGCATTGCTGCTCAGGCGTATATTTCAGCGGAGCCCCAGGACGCGGTGCGTCCTCGACTGTTGCCAGCAACAGACGTTTTATCTCCCCTGCAGAGTACTCACCCTTCCAACCGCGCAGATCTTCCAGCATATGCTTTGCCCTTAGATACCAGCGCATCACTGTCCGAGGAACATGGCCAAGGTCACGTGCCACATGGTGCGGACATGCCGATTCAAGAGAGAGGATAATCATCAGTCTGCGTCTTTTTCTTACCGAAATCGACTGCCTTGCAATTAGTGTTCTGATGGTCGTCAAAACTAAAGGAGTAAATCTGAGAGGAGGGAGTTTCCGGCTGCCATAATTCAATGATAGATCGCCCTTTTTTCGTATTCAGAAAAGAAATAGTCGGGGGCAATCTAACACATTAACCCTTGTAGAATCAGCTGAAATCGCGTATGTCTTACATCACACGTAACGACCATCTCCTGGCGCTTAATCGCCCCGTCGCTTTCAAGACATAGCTTCGGCTATGCCTTAAAAACGCCGAGACAATTCTGCATCCAGGACCTGGCCGGTCTACATGCCCTTACTTCCGGGCCGGGGCACTAGCTTCAGCCTGCGGGTCACCTCTTCCGGGGTGAGTGAGTCTACCTTTACGCGCTTGTTGCGCGAGCTGGCTCCGGATGTTATCTGCAGCTGCTGTGTAGAGAGCTGCAGGGCCTTCGCCATAAAGCGCAGTAGCTCTTTATTGGCTTTGCCATCCACGGGAGGGGCTTTGAGCCGAACCTTCAGGGCATCGCCATGGAGTCCTGAAATCTCGTTTTTAGAGGCTCTCGGCACAACCTTTATCTGTATGACAGCGCCGTCGCCAGCAGCTTGTATGGGGCTTGTCATTTCAATTTGGCAGATAGCATCAGAATGATATAGAAGAGGGTTCCCTGGGCTATACTAAGCCCTACGAAGAATATAAGGGGGGAGAGATCGAAGGTGCCGACCACGAGGCGCCATTTTCTGAGCGGACCCAGTAAAAAGGTGACGATATCATGCCCCATTTTCATCAACACTCTTCGCTGTGTGAACGCGCCTGCGAAGGAGAGTATAATGGCACCGATCAATATGTAGAAAAGCGTGTTAAGCGAGTTTACTATCATTGCCACGGATGCCAGCAGCAGACGCGGGGTATAGTTTGCAGCAGTCGTGCCGGGGTAGACTACACCCTCCGCCGTTCCCAGTGCTGCCGATATATATACCAGAAGGCAGCCTGCGATAAAGATCTGTATGCCCCTGAAGGCGGGAGATGCATCAGCACCTGGAGCGCTGAGTGACCCGAGTGCCTGGATAAGCTGGTACTGTTTTGCGTCTCTGTACAGGAGACGGTACAACAGGCCGAGAACGCTGATCGAAAAGATGATCCATGCGAAACTCAGGAAGCTGTATGCCTGACACTGCATTATGCTGTCGGCACTATATACAACCGAGAAAAGCGCTCCCGCGGGAGATTCGTTCTGGATTGCGACCTCCAGCGTATCCTTGGTGTGGAATATCAGGAACCCCCGGAATACCAGCATAAATAGGAGAGCGGCAGTTGCACGTAAATGTTCATTGAACCAGGGAAGAACGGGTTGAATGAAGTTGGTTACACGGCGGTTTAATGAAGATATCGCCGCGATATAAGGGTTGAAGAAGGTGTCCCGCGAGATCTTTTGCCATATGCCCACCCACAGAACCAGAAATAGAATGTTTGTTATTGAAATCAGCATGCTCATATATTATTTAGACTTCCGCTTGTTTGTGTATTTTTTTGAAATTGCAGCACCTTCGGGGCCGAGATCTGCGCGACTGAACCCGGCTGCTTCCAGCACCTGGTCAGTTGTCTTGAAATGGCATTTTGCGGTTTCGAGTAGAATTTTAGGACCGTGCTTGCGCACTAATTCAACGGCTACCTCGCGTACTCCGGCAGAGGCCCCTTTGGGGAATGTGATTCCATGCTGATCCTTCATCTTGAGTAACCATCGCAGGAACGCGTCACGCGCCAGGATGGAGGCGGCTGCCACCGCGATATCTGACTCCGCTTTATGCCTCTGCTCCAGCTCCACCTTGCGCCCCTTTGCCATCAGTGCACGCTGAACCTGCGCTTTGCTGCCGAACTGATCTGAGATAGCGCGTGGACAGGAGGGTTGGAGATCAAGCAGGTTCTCCAGTGAACGGGCATGCCCCCAGGAGAGGAGTCGGTTTACATTACGGATCTTTGCGTAAAGGCGGTTGTAAGCAGCGGGGCCTATCGGCACCGTGGCATAACCTTTTCTACCCAGAAGCCTGCGCAGGGAAAACCCGAGGGCGAGCGCCTTTTTGTCGCTGGTGATGTTCTTGCTGTCGGTAACACCCATCTCCTGCATCTTTTCCGACAGTTCGGGGTCGGTGTAGGCGCAGGCAATAATAATCGGACCGAAGAAATCACCCTTGCCGCTCTCGTCGATACCGGCATGTGCGGTTGTGGCTTTGGGGTTGAGGGAGGTCTCGTAACCGTGTCCGGCTTGTTGAAGAACCATGGGCTCCATAATAAACAGAACAAATTCTTCCGCGTTTTTCCCCTGTATCAGGCATTTCCCGCTGGTGTAAAGATTGATGATTACATTTTCGCCCTTGGCTGCGATGCGAGTGTAGGGTACAACAGTCGGGCGGTAGTTACCGGTCGACAGTACCCCCTCAAGTAGATCCTGCTGATCGGGCGACAATTTAAAGGTAAAAGAGTTTTTTGGCGTCATGCGTGAAACGTATCAAATGTAGAGGCAATAATCAATCCTGCTTAGTGGTTTTGCTTCCTGACAATCGGGGCGAGAATGATCTCGCCCCGTACGGGAAGAGTAATAGAAAAATAGGATAACAGAAGATGAAACGATTTTATTTTATTTTGTGTGTTGCCGGGGCGCTATGCTCGGCGTTTGGCGAGAGAGTGCCGATAGAGCAGCGGGTTCACACCTACGATCGTGATAAGAATGGAGCCGTTGACCGCCGGGTCACAAGCTATATCAAGAAAGGCATGCTGGATCGACGCATAGTCGAAGAGGATATTAATTATGATGGAACATTCGATTCGCGTATCGACACCTGGTACAAGGGCGATCTGGCTTCATCGACCTATTGGGAAAATCTGTCAGTGGGTTCGCAGGGGCGTATTTTCTGGCACGAAGGCCGTCAAATGATGCTCGAAATTGATAACGACGGCGATAAATTTTTTGAAATTAGAATGTTCCTTGATTCCGAAACGCAGACCCCTATCGAGGTCTTTGATATCTCCCCCGAAGGTGCGGCGAGGCCTGTGGAGAAGGAGCAGTTTAAGGAGTATTACGACACCTTTGTGAAGAAGAAGCCATTGATAGAATCGGCTATTAGAGATTATAGCAAATCGCAGAAACGCTCTGCACAGGTTCGGGCTGAAGCGGAGAAGAAAAGGGCCGAAGAGGGCGAAGCGGAGAAGACCGAGTAGCGCTGTGTCAGAAAGAAAACAACACCAATGGCTCCACCGAACTAAATTCCCAGAGAGTGGCTAATCAGGAAGTAGGCTCCGCCTCCCTTTACACGAGTATTGGTTGCTATGGCCGATAGCGAAAGGGTTGTGAGCGTAGTGATCAGCTTGGCCATCAGCACTATGATCAGAGCATTCCTGATACCGGCATTGCCGACTACTTTGCCAAAACGCAGGAACATTATGACGCCGAGAATAGTCAGCGTACAGGGGGTGAACACCCCTCCGAATGTTCCGAAGCGGCCCTGTTGTGATTCTTTGCGTGCCACGACTAAGCTTTGTTTAGTAAAACATCGATCACATCGGCTGCACTGAAATCTGTTGAGCCTTCGCTGCAGAAACGGTTGATGTCGACAACATCGTCACCCAATGTGACTAGTGGCAGCTCCATGGCCCCATCGGGCAGGGCCTGTGGCATACCTATGTTGGCGACTAAAGCGTTGCAGAGGCATTTGCGCCCGACGGTAGCTTCCTCGCTTCCGCCCTTGGCGATGTATGCCTTTTCCGGTTCCGCCGGGCAGCGGTATCCATAGCTGCCGTCGTCACGCAGGTAGACCTCGCGCAGGAGCCCGATGTCGCAGACACGTTTGCGTTTCTGGTAAACCGCATCTTCTGAGAGAGATCCCTTGAGACGGGCAACTTTAAAGGGGAATCCGGTCGGGGAGGCCTGCGGGTCGGTGAAAACTCTTCCGTTTCCATCAAGTGCCTGTTGAATAAGTGTTTTCCTGAAGGAGGGTACCAGCCCTGACTCTTCGCAGAGTGCAAATGCTGTGCCGACCTGTATGCCGGCAGCACCCTCTCCAAGCGCCTCTTCAAGCCGCTCGGGTGATCCGTAAGATCCGGCCAGCCAGAAGGGAAGTCCGAGCGCCCTGATCGCTTTGAGTTTCACTATGTCACGCGGGCCATAAATGGGTTCTCCGGCTTCATCGCGCTCTCCGGCACCACGGGGCGGAGCATTATGCCCCCCGGCTACAGGCCCCTCTACTATGAAGCCTTCAATTGAACCAGTCGCACGCTTCGATAGGATTCCAGCCAGGATTACGGACGAAACGATAGGGAAAAATGCCGGACGGTTAAGGTTGGTTCTCGGTGTCTCGGGCTCCATGAAGTCCGAAGGGTTGAAATGAACGCGGTGCTCTTCGCCCGCTTCGGCACCACTAACGTAGATGGGGTAGCTGGTTTCTTTATGCTCGGAAAGAGCATCCAGCACCCCGGGCACCTCAAGCGGTATGCCGGCTCCCATTATGATGACATTAGCACCAGCCAGCATTGCTCCGTAAATAGATGGCAGATGGGGCATCTGGATCTTTTCCAGATAGTTTATCCCAACAGGGCTGTTGTGTCCCTTACGTGCAAGGAAGACTTCAACGAAGTTTCCCGCGATATTCAGCTCCTCTGCCGATCGGTCCCCCTCCATGATGCTCATTGAGATCTTGGGGTAGGGGGCGTCAGGCTTGCGCCCGCCGGGAATAAAGTAAGAGGAGATGATTCTCTGAACCATTGCGGGGAAGGGGAGATGCGCAAGCGCTTCACATACCTCGCCGCTGGGATCGCCGTTCTGCAGGTG
>CAZAKU010000136.1:0-9649 GCA_964485765.1 uncultured Lentisphaerales bacterium | reverse complement strand
TTCGGGGCCTGCCGTACACCCGATAGCGGTTAAGCTGGTGTATGAGGCAGCCAGTGTGACATCTTTGCCGATCATCGCAATGGGTGGTGTCACCGATGCTTCAGGTGCGTTGGAGTTCCTGATTGCCGGTGCAAGAGCGGTGGCGGTAGGTACTGCCACCTTCACAGACCCCTCAACTGCCTTGCGCGTGGTGGATGGAATTGGCGATTATATGCAGCGCCACGATATGCAGAAGATGGATGATCTGGTAGGGAGTGTGAATTCCTGATGCGACTTTCGCGCCGAGTTGCTGTGCGCGGATTGTACAGCTTTTTTGCTCTGTTTCTGGTGTGGGTGCTCTTCTGCTTTCCGCGTCGTGACCGTCAGCTTTTTGTGGCTATGCCGTCAGATGCAACAATCATTGCGGAGCTTGCCAGACCGGCAGAATCAGTTCCCGATGCACTGTCGAACCCGCTGGTGGCTTTGGCCCTGGACTCTGTTATCGGGGAGGGGCGCACAGCGCTGTTGGCAGACGATGAACGCCTTATGGCTGCAATCCGTTTCCTGGCCCCTGAAAGAGTTGTTATAGGTGGCAGACGGGATCATTATTATTCGGGCAGATCTGCCGTATATGCAGCCAGTTATCTGGGGTGGCGTGCGCGACTTGTTAAAACTGCTTTGCATGTGGGCTGGGTGCCCGGACTGGGGCGCCTCAAGCGTTCTGATAACGGTTCATATTGTATATCTGTCAGCTCTCCTGAAGGTCCGCTGACTCTGGGACTAGGGATGGTTGACGGGGTATTGCTGTGTGCATTGTCGCGTGATAGCAGCCTGATTGCAGAGATGGTTTCGCGGGTAAAACAGAACCATAGGGTCGTACCTCTGCTGTCGCAGGGGGAGTGGCAGAACGAGACTGATCTTTTCGCCCGGGCATGGGTATCGTACATGGAGGCAGGGCGCTATTTTCCTGGTGCCGGTGATATTGCTGTGTCGGTTGACACAGTTACAGCCGAGGGGCTTTCTATGAGGGTTGAGGGTGAGACGTTGAGCAGTGCAATATCGGGTGCCTGTTCTCGGCGATATTCATCTGTCTGTGATGTTAATCCTGTAGTTGCCGGAACAGTGCTGGATTTTACTTTCCCAGGACAGACAGTGCTTGCCTGGCTGGAGATCTTCCTGCCGGGAATTGTTGCCATGATGGAGGTCGACCTGAGCGGTGATGCGGTATTCCTGCTGGCAGGAGAGCCGTACGAGGGGCGGATTTCAGGGCTGCGTGTTCCCGCTCTATCTTTGTCGCTGCCTTTGTCCGATGGAGATGAGCAGGGCGACTGGCTTCCCGTTCTGCTGGACCGTATAAACAACGAGAGCGGGCGCAGATTCTGGGCTCAAAGAGTGTCCGGTGAGCATGGAATATACTCGTTCGATGATGATGTTGACGGCTTTTACGATGCATTTGCTCCGAATGAGCGCTTTGGGTTGGTTCTTGCGCAGGGAAGAGCTATTTTCGGATCATGTGTGACTTCCCTGGGTAAGGGCCTCGGAGAGATGCCCGCTTTCGATCATTATCCCGGGCCGGGAGATGAAGATGAGCTCTGCCTTTTTTCTCTTTATGCCGACCTGAAGCAGCTGAATCGCGAGTTAGGGTATATTCTTGCGGTCTGGCGTATGGGGGGTATGACGGCGGGAGAAAATCAGGCTCCTGATAACAGATTTTTTAATGGGATGAAGAGGTTGGCCACTGTACTGGAGAGAGTAGACTCACATGGAGAACTTCGTGTTCTATCTACGCGCCGGTGCGGGCGGGAGATGATACAGATCAGGTTTGGCCCGGCGGAAAATTAGCTCTCTTACAGAACTGCCTCAACCACCCAAAGGTATAGATCGAACGGTTTGTTTTATGACTGTAGACTTACCGTTACTTCCTTTTTTTCGTGCGATCTCTCTGTTCTGTGGTTGAGTATCCCTGTCTGACTTCCAAAATATGAAAAGGTTTCGCGAAATCGCTGGACACGGACAGACGTTTACTGTTCGATAGGGACTGTTTTCCAAAGTTCCAATTTTCAGGATGAATAATATCAGGAGCGCTGAATTATGCGTATTACGGGATTGTTTTTGTTGGCAGCGGTTGTTTTGTTTTCGGGGTGCGCCACTTCAGTGAAGGTGACGACGGTTCCTTCGGGAGCGGCAGTTTGGGCTCGCGGCAGTGGCCGTGCAGCGTATAAATGGGAACTTAAAGGTGGCGATGGCGTCGCTTATAAGAGCTATTACAGTACAGATCTTGTTATGGCGGTATGGGATGACGGTATCCGCTCCGAACCGGTTCGAGTCCCGCATATGTTCGAAAAAGAGGTCGAAGTCGAGCTGGTTAAGCCCGGCAACGAGTGATCGATACATATTGGTTCCATGAATTTTGCAGCCATTTTGTTTGCTGCACAGTGTGCGCCAGGTGCCAGACACCATCGTAATGGTATTTAGTATTCCTTGGCAACACACTGCTTTCGGGGATCATCCTGTTATTTCCAGGGCCATTCCGGGTTTTCTTCGGGGAACTTCGCCCCCATTTTGTTCTGCCATTTCTGCAGCATCGTATATAGCTTATCCGTTATTTCGGGATGTTTGTCGGCGATGTTTCGCTCTTCGCTTATATCCTGCCGCAGGTTATACAGTTCAAGGCAGTTGTCTTCGAAGAATTCTATAAGTTTCCAGTCGCCTGCACGAACCGAGGCACCCGGTGTGCCGCCCTGATTTCCGTAATGAGGGTAATGCCAGAATATGGCGTCGCGCTCCAGTGAGTCGCCGCCTTTAAGCAGCGCAGTTATGCTTACACCGTCTTCGTGCTGTTCAGGAATCGGTTCCAGTCCGGCCATTTCGAGAATCGTGGGGTAGAAGTCGGGGCTTGTGACAGGTACAGGGCATACGCTTCCTGCTTTGGTTACTCCGGGCCATTTGACGATCAGCGGTTCGCGTGTGCCC
This sequence comes from uncultured Lentisphaerales bacterium, assembly GCA_964485765.1. Classification (GTDB taxonomy): domain Bacteria; phylum Verrucomicrobiota; class Kiritimatiellia; order RFP12; family CAZAKU01; genus CAZAKU01. The sequence continues at coordinate 6,697 of CAZAKU010000136.1, read as the reverse complement.
CCATCGTACATCCAGCCTTTGCCCTCTGCCAGCGGGGCGTTACAGGTGGGGGAGCCTTCAGATGTTGCCAGGCCGCCATTATCGGAGGTAAAGAAGATGATTGTGTTTTCCGTCTGGCCTGTTTCTTCTAATGTCTGCAGCAGGCGCCCTACATTCTCGTCCATACTCTTTATCATGGCGGCGTATGCGGGGTCGGAGTGCAGCAGGCGGCGGCGTACACGCCTGTTCATGTTTTTGGATTTCGGGTGGATCTCACCCTCTGCGTAGGTGGCTACCCTGTCGAGACCCATGCTGCGGGCCTTGTTCTCGAAGTAACTGATGTAATCCTCTTTGGCCTGGATGGGCGTGTGAACCGTGTAGTACGACATATAGAGGAAAAAGGGCTTCTCTTTGTTGTTACGGATGAGCGATGCGGCCTCATCTGTCAGTCTGTCGGTCAGGTACTCTCCATCGGGACCGTTCTCGAGGTTTTCCATATCCCACGGGCTGAAGTATCCGTTCCTAGGGTGGCTCCATTCGGACCCCGCTACATTTACGTCGAAACCATGTTTTTCGGGATAGAACTCTTTCTCGCCCAGATGCCATTTGCCAACATGCCAGGTAGTATAACCTCCCTCACGCAGTGCTGCTGCAAGGCTCTTTTCGCTGAGGGGAAGCTCCTTTGTATAGGGGGCATCTATCAGCAGCGCTTTGTCGCGATGATCTCCTTTCCCTATGTAGTTGGTTACTCCGACGTTGGCGGGATACTTGCCTGACATTATGCTCGCCCGTGTTGGAGAGCAGACCGGACAGGCCGCATAAGCATCGGTAAAGTGCATACTTTCCCGGAACAGCTTGTCGACATTCGGTGTTTCATAAAAGGTGCTGCCGTAGCAGGCAAGATCGGTCCATCCGAAGTCGTCGAGCAGAATAAAGATGATGTTTGGGGATTTCATGCTTAATTGGTCCCGTTTTATATCGATTTGAGATTAGATGCTTTCGAGTCGCTGTTCCAGCTCCTGGTAGGGGAATAGTTTGTGGAAGTCCATCAGGCCGGAGAGCGCCCAGGCGTCGACCCGTGCTCCGGTTTCAACCAGAATGGCAACCGGGTTTAGTCCCCCTATGACTACAGCTCCACAGCATCCGCTGCGTATGGGTATGTTGAAAAGCGTCTGTGCAGGACGGCCTATCTGCAGAAAGCCTCCCAGTCCTATACGTTCTGCGCGATCGGCCAGACTAACCACCAGGTCGTAGCAGTCGGCCGGAACTTCACGGAATCCGGCTCCTATTCTTCCGGTGCCGTTCGAGATAGCTCCGAGGTAGTTGGTCATGCCGCTACGGATGAAAAGCTCAAGCGGGTCAATAGTGGTTCCATCATACTCGATGAGCTCTGAGAAGCGCATAGGGCGCCCGTCAACCAGCTCCAGGAGGCCCGAGAAGGTGGATCGCGTTGGTACTCCATGCTTCAGGAGAATGCCGTTAAGGGTTACGGAGCAGACCGTACAGAAGCCGATCATCCCCTTCGGAATTATCGTTTCGCCAACCTGCTCTCCAGGTTCAAGGAGGGTTACCAGGGTTCCCATAGCGTAACGCTTTTCGAACACTTTTATGATTCGTGAAAGTCGCGGGCGTAATGTCTCTTTGTCGACCAGCGCGGTGTTTACGGCGACCGTACCCGATCTCAGCGCCATATCGAAGCTCATGCCGAATGTGATCTGGTCTATACGGCTGGCCATGTAGCCAACCCTCTCCAGCAGGTGTGATGCTCCCTGTTCCGCCTCTCCGCGCTCGGTCAGCTTGTGTCCCTTGCGGCCATGCGACTCTGTGAGACCCTCCTCATGCAGCTCCTGCAGGTAAAGCCTTACGGTTCGCTCGCTTATGTCAACGCCTGTAGCAGCCAGATTCTCTGTGATCTCCCGGCTGCTAATCAGGCCTTCCGTGCTGCTTAGAGTGTCGAGTATGATCTGGCGCTTTCGTGTCTTCTTGTCGGTTGTTTGCATGTACAGCTCTCCGGCGTTTTCGCGGATCTGGTTTAAACCTTTCCTTGTCAAATGCAGTGGTCGCTAAGTGTATGGGCTGCCGATGTAGGTGTCAATGTCGGTGACTCCCTGTTGAGCGGAAGGGACGGTTTGAGCAGGCCCTGTCAGTTTTGTGTTATTTCGGCCCGCGCAATATTCAGTTCATGCAGAAGTGCTGGAGCGACCCCGGAATAGTTCTCCTTAAACAGGTAGGAGAGGTCGTCCGTTAAAAAAAAGTTACCCCGGCGCAGCAATTGATGGAAATAGATAAATGGCGCAGAACGCTATTTCAGAATAGCGGTAGTTTTGCCGATATTGGTAGTGGTGTGGTGCAAAAAATAGCCCCTTTTGCCTGTTTGATTGGTTGATGGCAAAAATAGTGCCGCTACTGTATTTTTCGGAATTCCATCTTATTCCCCAATATATATGGTTTTTTGAGGTCTGGCGGAGATGGCTCATTGCTTTTTATCTTGCAGGAATTGCCGGTTTTACGGTATTTATTTTCCACATAGCGGCAATTTGGGCGCCGATAAAGGCGGCTGTTTTTATCTGTTTCGAGGTGGTTTCACCTTTAGCGCGGTTTGTGGCTCTAAAATTCAGCACTCATCAGCTCTCGGTTATGGCTGAAGTATGATGCTGGTAAACAAGGAAATAAATATTATGTCATATATAGAAAAGACGATAGAGCGTGTAATAGCAAAGAATCCGGCAGAGCTTGAGTTTCATCAGGCCGTGCGCGAGGTCCTTGAGACCCTGGAGCCAGTCCTCGAAAGGAATCCGCAATATATGGAAGAGCGAATTCTCGAGCGTATTACGGAGCCTGAGCGCGTATTGATGTTCCGGGTTCCATGGGTTGATGACCGTAGTACTGTGCAGGTCAACCGTGGTTTCCGTATCGAGTTCAATAGTGCCATTGGTCCCTACAAGGGCGGCTTACGTTTCCATCCTACGGTATATCTCGGTATTCTAAAGTTCCTCGCTTTCGAGCAGGTATTTAAGAACTCACTTACCACGTTGTCTATGGGTGGCGGTAAGGGTGGTGCCGATTTTGATCCTAAGGGCAAGTCAGACCATGAAGTGATGCGCTTCTGTCAGTCTTTCATGACTGAGCTCCAGCGTCATATCGGGCCTGATACCGATGTCCCTGCAGGTGATATCGGCGTTGGCGGACGTGAAATAGGTTATATGTTTGGTCAGTATAAGCGTCTGCGCAATGAGTTTACCGGCGTATTGACTGGTAAGGGATTGAGTTGGGGAGGTTCGCTTATCCGTACTGAAGCAACCGGTTATGGCGCGGTTTATTTTGCTGAAGAGATGCTCAAGACGCGTGGCGAGACCTTTGAAGGTAAGATATGTACGGTTTCCGGTTCCGGCAATGTGGCTCAGTACACGGTTGAAAAGGTTAATCACCTTGGCGGCAAGTGTGTAACGCTCTCCGATTCCGGTGGCAGCATATATGATCCTGACGGGATTGATGCCGATAAGCTTGCTTACGTAATGGATCTTAAGAATGTTAAGCGTGGCCGTATCAGTGAATATGCCGAGAAGTTCGGTTGTGAGTATCGCGAGGGTGAACGCCCCTGGTCGGTTGCATGCGATTGCGCCTTCCCGAGTGCAACACAGAACGAGATCTCACTTGAAGATGCAAAAACTCTGTTGAACAACGGTTGTTACGTGGTCTCTGAGGGTGCCAATATGCCCAGCACGCCGGAAGCAGCCGATCTCTTCGTCGATAACAAGATCCTTTATGGTCCCGGAAAAGCTGCCAATGCCGGTGGTGTTGCAACATCCGGTCTGGAGATGGCTCAGAACTCTTCACGTATCTCATGGACGCGTGAAGAGGTCGATCAGCGCCTGAATGGAATTATGGTAGCTGTTCATAATCAGTGTGTTGCTGCAGCCGATGAGTATGGTCAGCCCGGTAACTACGTCATGGGCGCAAATATCGCCGGTTTCGTGAAGGTTGCCGATGCAATGCTGGATCAGGGCGTTGTTTAACCCGCTCATTTCACGAGCAGTGTAGCTTTATAAGTTCTGCTGTTACAGTAAATGATAAAGCGCTGGTCGTATTACGATCGGCGCTTTTTTTTGTTTATAAAGCCTGCCCTCAGGGGGCTGTTTTTTGGATATCTTCGTTAGCCACACTGCCATCCATCTTGTGATGGCGGAAGATGGCTACGGGGATGTTGTTTGTGCGTTCAACGGTTACCGACAAATATCCCCCCTGCTTCTCGGTGGGGATAAATTGGTGCATCTCATGTTTGGGCATTCTTCCTGAATACAAGCCATAGGAATGGAATGATTCCGATGACTGCCCAAAGCAACATGCATCCATATACAAGTAGTGATATGCTTATAGCTGTTGCGTGAGGGGTGCCTGCTGCACCAAATAGCTCCTGCATTACGGCTTCTCTTAGACCCAGTCCTCCGGGTGAAATGGGAACCATGGCAGCTGTATTCACAACCGGCATGATGGCTGCGAAATCGGGCCACCTTAGGCCTGTTGCTATTGCACACGACATACACCAGGCACAGCTTACCTGGAATAATTGACAAATTACGCTTAGAAATACGCATGACAGCATGCTGCCGGGATTGCGGAATGCAAGGTGCAGGGCTTCGTAGATTCTTGCCGCTAAAGATCCTATGCGGCTCCTCTGCAGAAAGCTGCGCAGGCGCGGATGGCGCTCGAGATGATTCATTCCGATAATCAATGTGGTTCCTGTGATTCCTGCAATGAGCAGAATGAAAAAGAATATGGCGACACTCTTAAGAAGGGGGGAAGCCATAAAGAATTTTAATCGCAGCAGGACTATGATATTGGTCATTAGTATAATCGAGAGAACCCCTATCAGACGGTCGAGAAGTACGGTAGATGCGATTTCTGCTCTCTCACCGGGGGAGACTTTTGCTGCGTATGCCGCGCGGATAATATCGCCACCGGTTGCTCCTGGGAGGACAAGGTTGAAGAGGTGCCCCGAGAGTGTTATTGCGTTGGCATCGAGCAGAGATAACGATTTGTGGCGAATCCGGACAATTGTATGCCAGCGCCAGGCCGTAGTGAACATAGAGAGCCCTAGAAAAACGATCCCGGCAAAGATCCAGCCGGGTGAGTTGAGTGCGGCCCTCCAGTTATCGAGCAGCGCCTTCCGGTTGTCGAGGCGCCATATAAGGATGACGACAACAGTCAGGCCCGCAACAAGCTGCAGCAGAGCAAGAAGACGGCGTGTTTTTTTACGTATATGTATCATTCTGGTTTTATTTGGCTCTCTGTGTTAATTCGACCGGGTTGACGGTTGGCAGGGATGTCGACCACATAGCTGTAAGCATCTCATGGAGTTTGATTGAATTCAATCCGGTTTTTGCTTTTACCTCTGCAATATTACAGGAAAGATCTGTTGTTTAGGTTTTGCGTGGGTGTAGGCATGCTATTCATGGCGCTGATTAAGTACGTAAATTAAACCACTAAAAGCTTTAATGCGTTGTTATAGAAGAAATGACTTGGCGTGCAGTCTAAGGTTCGCTACTCTTCACACGGCTTTTTGAAAGATGACCGATCCCATGGGAATGGGCGCAGCAACGTGCGGAGCACCTGAGGCCATGCCTCGATTGGTGGCAGCATCACCTGCATAATTCCCTGACAGATATTTTAGGAGAGATGACCGAGTGGCCGAAGGTGCGGCACTGGAAATGCCGTGTACCCTATCCGGGTACCGGGGGTTCGAATCCCCCTCTCTCCGCCATTTTCCCCGGGGGATGAGAATCCCGGGGTTCGACTGCGAGGGCTTGGGAAGCCCGAGAAGGACTTGCGCGTATTCGGGCAAGGTCCGCAGGACCGAGGCGTTGGGAAACGCCGAGTCTATCCCCCTCTCTCCGCCATTTTCATCTATCCGTTACCCCTCACTTGATGCGTAGCGAACACTCTCCGTTCGATACATCCCTCCTTCACAGTATCTCTTCAGCCGCTCTCACAACGCTATGATCCGTAGGTTAGTATCCCTTTATTGGCGTTGACAAAGCGTGCGATTTTGTCCATGTTCGGTGATACTGTTTACGGTATAGGTTGAGGCATTTAAGATGGAACCATCCCTGAGGTGCATATAGATGAATGCGCAGAAATATGATCCCCGAATTCATAATCGCCGCTCAATTCGGTTAAAGGTGCATGACTATTCTGGCGGCGGGTTATATTTTGTGACGATCTGCGCGCATCAGGAATTCATTGCATTTGCGAAAGGGAATCCGTTTGGGGAGAGGGCGACATGCGTGTCGCGGGGAGCGGAGAGGGCGACATGCGTGTCGCCCGTACGGGGGATAATTGAAGAGGAATGGAGGCGTTGCGGCGAAGTGCGGGATGATGTTTCCCCGGGTGAATTCGTTGTGATGCCGGATCATTTCCATGGATTGATCCGCATTCAAAAAGGAAGATCTGATTTGGGGCACGTAATCGGCGCATTCAAAGCCGCCGTATCACGCAGTATCCGTAGGGGCGACACGCATGTCGCCCTCTCCTCTCTCCCCGACACGCATGCGGCCCATGCGGCCCACGCCGACACGCATGCGGCCCATGCCGACACGCATGCCGCCCCGCCCAAAAACATCCGTATATGGCATCGCAATTATTACGAGTCAATTGTGCGCACGCCGGCGGCGGCGGACAATATTACCGAATATATACGCATGAATCCGTGGCGATGTGT
>CAZAKU010000135.1:0-3250 GCA_964485765.1 uncultured Lentisphaerales bacterium | reverse complement strand
GGTAAACATTCGATACAGAAACCATCCCGACACAAAACAGAGCGACAGTGCTATTAAAATATAACCGGGTAACTTCCGTTTGAGAGAGAGCAGCGCAGCGCCTGCGATTGCCAGCAAACCCATAGCAATGCCAAACCAAATCGCCTGAGGAGAATCACCGGTCTCAAGGTGGCGCCAGAGACCGACGCCAATAACAACAAAGCCGTAAAGAAAGGTTGCCAGTTGTTTCTGCTTCATTTACAGATCCCGCCTTTAGAATTCAAGCATATCACTTATCTTTCACCTTAACCATTTTACGTACATCATCCAGTGCATTCACAAACGCATTGTAATAAGCTGCCTTTTCCGGCTTAACCAACGGCACCTTCAGCATACGCGCATCCTGCGGCATGGCAGTCGGGAAGACATAACATTCGTTCTTGTTCACCATCAGGCCCACAAACCGACCATCCTCCGTCAGGAGATAATCGCCTGCCTCGGGTGATGATTTAGATGACGACTCACTTACCTCTACAAGAAGCATCCCCGACACAGATGGGGTCACGTCGACCTTGACCCGCCGATCTGGAGACTCACTTTTAAACAACAGAACTCTTTGGATCTTCTCCGCCTTCAGGGCATCAATACCTATAGCCTGAAGAGCGCTGCCGCGCTCAGTCGGAACCATACAAATACGCGGCTCGGAGCGGTCGAACAACAGTGGCGAACGTACCAACCGTGTAACATCCCCTTCGGCAGCCGCACTGCCCGGAACCGGCCCCAGTGCAAAGGCCAATCGGGAAACATAACGGTCGACCTTACTCTGATACCACCAAACACCAAACCCAAGATTACCGAATTCCGCCGGCGTAACAACATTCTCGCCCAGCTTAACCCTTGGCATAAAGAGCGCCTTACGACGGGTAAACGGCGCGCGTCCCGGCTCTGTCTCAACCATCACAACCTGAAGCAAACGAAGGGCCTGTTCCCGCTTAACCCATACAGAACCTTTACTCTTTTCGGCCTTACGCTCTGCAAGCTGCTGCTGATACTCTTCGAGCCGTTTACGTGCATCCGCCAGACGCTCTGTCGAGTTTAGCTCCTTCTGCTCAAAAGCGGCAAGACTGGCACTAAGCTCCTCAACCCTTACAAAGGTCTCATCCTTCTCCTCGGTAACACGTTCACGTTCCTTTTCTGCCAATCGAGCGCGTTCAAGCGCGGTACCTTCGCGCACCATAGCAAGCTCGACTCTCTCAGTGGTGTCACGAATCTGTTTCTGCAGTTCACGCGTCATATCCAGGGCATATTTCTCAGACACCTCAGCCTTGCGTGCAGTCTCCTCTGCTGTTGCCGAGTTCACCTCCAGCGCCCTCGCTTCCAGCCTGGCCCTGGCCACAGCGGCAACGGCATCACGTTCTGCAAGGAGAGCTTCATCTGCCCGCAATTCCGCTGCTCTGGCACCGACCTCTGCCTCAGCGGCCTTGGCGACGGCGTCCCCCGCCCGCGCCAACGATTCACGTGCCGCAATCTCAGCATCCCTCCTTCGGGCAAGAGATTCCTTCTCCCGCTGGACAGACTGCTCTTCGCGTTTCTTCGCCTCAGCCGCCATCTCTCTGGCGTGTTTGGCTTGCTCCTCAGCCAGCAACTGGCTGGCTTTTGCAGATTCGCGCTCCACCCTGGTAGCCTCAAGTGCACGGCGGGTAGCCTCCTTCTCCGCCTGCAGCCTCTCTCTGGCCTTCAGCGCATCAGACTCACCCTCCAGAGCCATTTTTGCCAAATCCTGCGCCTTTAAGGCCTCATTCTCTGCCTTTGCAAGCGCATCTTTCAACTCCTGCAGGGCATCCTCCATCTGCTGCTCTTTCTGAAGCCCTTTCTCTATGACCTCCGACCAGCGGTGCGCGGGAACCAGCAGGCGCGAAGAGCCCTTTCCGGCATTGAGAGCCAGAACGGAGAGAACCATGACATCTAGCATTACGATAAGTACGGCACGTCGCATCGTCGCCCCCTACTCAAGAATTTTTCCAACGGTTGCACCAGCGAGAGCGCCACCGTCATTTTTATCGCTGTTCAGAGTTCGCCGAAGGCTTTCAGGCGGCATCATAGGTGCCAGAGCATCGCCCAGCACCTGTTCATTGCGCGTAGCTGAAGCAGCACTTTGACGAATCAGCACCTGACGCAACGGCGTATGATACCCAAGTCGCAATATCACAGAGACCACAATACCCATTGCGGTCGAAGCATAAGCGAAGATCAACCCTGCATCAGGGTATATCGTTATCAGAATAAAGCTGAGGACAGATCCCAAAAGACCAAAATACAAGGGTAGATCAAAATATACATCGATCGCCTCAAGCTGAAGCAGCTTTTCATCGGGCGCAACGTTCAGGCGGCGCAGCCAGCGCAGCTTACCAGCCGCAGCAGCCCAGGCACACCCCTGCATCAGCGCCGAGAACGCAACCACCAGCCAGGCCAGACGCTGACCCGTCTGTGCGCCGGTCTGGCGCATTTTGTCTATCATAGTGCGACTGAAAACACCCACCTTGTCAATAACACCATCCTGCCCCGCTTCAGTCCCGTTTCCGGAACTAATGGCCATCACTACGCCGAGAACAATTGCCGACACAACAACCAGTATCCCAACCCCAGTGAAAAATCGCTTTACCACTTTCATGCAATATCTCCTATACCTGCCACTTTCGGCAACAATCAAATAATTCAAAGCAAAAAGCGTTCCTAAACACGCAGAAACCCTACAGCGTACGCAAATATTCGTCAAACCATTAACCGAAAGCATTCATATGATGGAAGATTCCTTCGTTTTCGCCGAAAAAGGCCCGAAAACAAATATGATTTAATGACTGCTTTTAATCTCAGTAACCATTTGTCATACTCTGTTTTCTGTATATAAAAATCCACAGACGCACAATTAAAGAGACATTATGCAATTTCGTCGTTTCATAAAATATTATCGCCCTCACCGTAAGCTTCTATTCATTGACCTGACGGCGGCGGCCATCCGCTCCGGCTGCACCATATGTATCCCCTGGATAACCGGAAAAATCCTTGGGCGCTGGGTCAAAGAGGAAAATGGGACGATGATCATAATGAGCTCCCTGCTCTCCATCTCCCTTATTGCCATCATGAGTGCCGCCACCTACATCAACACCCGCTGTCGGCACGTTATGGGCACACGCATCGACACCAACATGCGGCGCGACCTCTTCCGCCACCTGCAGAAGCTCAGCTTCAGTTATTTCGACAACACAAAAAC
>CAZAKU010000134.1:0-11457 GCA_964485765.1 uncultured Lentisphaerales bacterium | reverse complement strand
CGGTGAAGCGGCTTGATCTGCAGGCGCGAAGCGCCAAAGGTCAAACCTCCTTCAATCTGTCGTCATTATACCTTTACATGATGCAGTTCTGCATCAATTCGTTCCGACAAAAACATCTTAAGAAGAGACTGGTAGGGAACGTCGCGTTTGTTAGCCAGAACTTTTAGCTCCTCAAGCATAGGTTCTGGAAGGCGAAGAGATATTGTTCGAGTTGATGGTTTCAGGTTTGGCATCAGTACCTCTTTCGCATCAGACCAATCTACATATTCCGAGGAATCGTGCTTGAGCCAAAAGCTACGCTCTTCTGCTTCAGTTTTGAATTCTGGAATTTTCTTTTTCATCTTTGATACCTCTTTATCTCTGAACGAGTCATATCTCTTGCAGAAATAACTCCAATCTTATCTTTACGAACAGTAAAAACTACAAACAGCAACCGCTCTGCGTCAGTTCGTCCAAGAGCGTAGTATCGATTTTCGAGTTCAGAGTGTTTTACATCCCGTTTAACAAGAAGTGGTTGCCTAAAAAATATCTGTTCAGATTCTCCCTCTGACACACTATGTTTCTCCCAGTTTTTTGTGAGATCACCTTCACCCCATTCAAAACCTGTGCACCGGGTTAATATATTTTTTGGCCTAACCATAAGCGATGTATATCATGAGCATATACACTACGTCAACGTGGAAATGTGTGTTTTCACGGAATTCTAACGGCATGCAGAAGCGCCAACAACAAGCAACCCACACAACACGACCACTGTCACGGCGCAGAGGCGCGGCCCGAAGACGGAACACACACGCCCCCCAAGCCGTGGCACGATTGGATGACAGATGAGATGTTTTCATAACTTGGGTTGAACAAGCAATTCCGAAGAGAAGAAAGGCCGATGTAATTCTTCGTATCGTTTTCATACCCGCCGGAGTATTGATGGCCGAAACGCACATTTCACGACACTCGTGAAATGTGCGGGCACAATCGAAGGCGGGTATTCTTTCAGGTAGAGAGGTATTACTGACTGACGTAAAGGGATCAGATTTTGTGCTCAATCAGCTCATGGACCTTACAGAGGAGTTCATCCGGCGAGTATGGCTTACGAATAAGGAATACACCGGCAGAACCCACACCTGACTCCAGAGAGGAGTAACCGTATCCGCTGCTGAAAAGGATTGGAAGATCCAGATTCCGGCTGCGGATCTCCTCCATAACTTCCGTACCCATACGCCTGGGCATGATAACATCCAGAATCGCGAGCTCAAGCTCATCCGCTACACTATCAAGCAAACTGATTGCCTCTTGCCCATCTTCTGCCACATGCAGCGTGTAACCGGCCTGGGAAAGCACCCTGACAGCCAGAGCGCGAACAACGGGATCATCTTCGGCAAGCAGTATTGTGCCGCGGGTATCTCTTGAAATATTGCCCAGATCGCCCTTCTGCTCCGGCTCGATAGATTCCAATGCCCTGCCCACAGGGAAATAGGCATTAAAGGTAGAGCCTTCACCCGGCTTGCTCTGAACATTCAGGAACCCCTCATGGCGCTCAACAACGGCATAAACCGTAGAGAGACCAAGCCCGGTACCCTCCCCAACGGATTTGGTGGTATAGAACGGCTCAAACATCCGTTGCTGAACATCCTCTTCTATACCAACGCCAGAGTCATGGACCGAAAGGCATACAAATGATCCGACGCGAGCCCATGGGTTTGCACTGCAGAATGCTTCATCTATATCAACATGACGGCTCCCGATGGTAATAGTCCCGCCATCCGGCATAGCGTCACGTGCGTTGATACACAGGTTCATAACAACCTGCTCTACCTGTCCCGGGTCAACGGTAACGAGCGACAGCTTCTCGCCATGCTCCACCTCTATATTGATATTTCCCCCCAGGATGCGATGCAGCATACGGAGCAGATCATCAATGATCTTATTAAGCTCTAAAGGACGTGGCTGAAAGACCTGCTGCCTGCTGAATGCAAGAAGCTGACGTGTAAGATTTGCGGCGTGATCGGCAGCTTTACGCACCTCGGCTATATAGTGAGTCACCTCTGAGTCTTTGGGCAACTCCATCAACGCCAGCTCTGTATAGCCTTCAACCGCCTGCAGAACATTATTGAAATCGTGGGCTATTCCGCCGGCGAGCTGGCCTACCGCCTCCATCTTCTGCGCCTGCAGAAGCTGCTCCTCCATCTGGATCGATTCAGTAATATCCTGCTTCACCGCAACAAAATTACTTATCGCACCATCCACTCCGCGAACGGGAGAAATAACCGCTTCCTCTATATATATACGCCCATCTTTTCGACGATTCGAGAAGCGCCCGCGCCAGACCTTGCCGGAGCGAAGCTCTCGCCATAAATTCCGATAAAACGCGCTATCCTGTTCGCCGCTCTTGAGGATGCTCGTGTTCTTGCCAATCGCTTCAATTTCAGAATAACCCGTAATCTCACAAAATGCCGGATTTACATACTCGATGACACCAGCCCTGTCTGTTATTACAACCGCCTCAGCAGCCTGTTGAATTGCAGCTGCAAGCCGAACCAGTTCAATTTTCTTGCGCTGTTGATCAGTTACATCCTGGAACATCACAGCCATGCGGCCCGGGGTTGTCTGAAAGGCATATATGTCATAGTACCCGTGGAAATCATCGAAATCGCAAAATCTCGCCTTAATACTCCAACTCTCGCCAAGTCTGGCAACACGGTTTAAACGCTCAGGTAAGTCGGTCTCAACAATGGCGGGGAATGCATCTTCCATCTTTCTGCCCACTATCCCGTCGGACGAGCGCCGGAGCATCCCGCATGAGGCGGGGTTGATGCCGATTATGAAAAGATCCTCATCCCTGACTTCATAGCGTATGATCCCCATTGGGCAGGCATCCACCAACTTGCGGAAACGTGCCTCTGACCTCTTGGCATCGGCTTCCGTCAGGCGGTGTGAAGTGACATCATACAACATAACGAAGAAGCCGCAGAGGCGCTTGCTCTCGTTGTAATCCGGCACACAGGAGACATCCAGCCACATCTTCTCTTTTTTCGGCGAAACAGTTTCCATCTCAAAGCAGACGCGCTCCCCCTCTGCCGCACGGCGCAGATAAGGCTCTGCCTGAAGGTACTGCTCTCGCGTCAGAAGTTTATCGAGCTTCTTATTTATAATCTTATGCGAAGCCACTATACCCCAGGCATCCCTGCAGGCGGCATTGGCAAACAGAACGCGCTGCTCGGTGTCTACATACGAAACCTGCGCCGGTATGCTGTCCACAACAAGCCGTATTGCACGCCTGCGGTCGACCGCGCCACCACTGATACGGCTGTGAAATACGTAAACCAAGTCACGACTCATGGCCAACACAAAGAATAGAAACCCGAACTCTGTAAGCGTAAGCCTTGGCATTATACCCAGACGAAGAAGAAGATCATGACTCGAAGTAACCGAGAATAGAACAATCGCTATAAGGAACAACCTGTCCGAAACATTGTTACAAAGGTAAAAGACGTGATGCAGCAGAAGCACGATTGCCGCCGTCTGAAATACCGCCCAGGCATAAAGCAGCTCGTTGCCATAACTCTCCGGCCAATGCATCCCGGATGATGTTCCGCCACCAACACCCGACCCGTCAACCGCGCAAAGCAGACAAAACAGCACTCCCCAGGCGATGAAAGAGAAGGAGAGCAGTACGGCAACCCGCAACCGGCGGGCACCGGGATGTAACGCCGGAAGCCATACCAGCAGAGCCCATAAAACGGCGCGTAACGCCTCGTAAAGCATGTTTATTCTGTCTGCGCCGCCCCCACCCGCTGACATGCCGGAGAGAAGCATCATTGCAGTAACAACGAGAGAAATTATCCCGAAAAGAAGATTAACGCGTCGTGAACCCTTGTCCGATGCCCACAATAGAATATGTGCGAAGGCAGCGAACAGACAGATGCCTGCGCCCAATAGAAGCATTTTCCCTGCTATCGCGGAGATCGCATACATAAAAACCTAGTTACCACTATTAGTTAGAGAGAGCAAGTTCGAACAGACGACAGACAGCAGAATGGTACGTCCTTTAACTATATAATGCAACTATGTATTTAATAGATTACCCTAATCCGTATATTCCGTGAAATGTTCGGGCGAATCGGCATGGGGCGATCCCGTAAGCACGGTATCATCGCGAAATAGCCAGCCTTTTCCGCATCGAAACATGCGGAATCGAGACCTCGATGAAGCCCTCCCCATACGTGATATAGCCCTGTTTCAGATAGGACTGAAGATCAATATTCTTACTCCATTCCCTACCGTTTCGGCGGGGCAGTCTCCTTTACAACGGCACCATGCTCATCATCAAGAATCAATATGGAGAAGCGTTCAACGCGTGTCAGGTCATCGGTTGAAAGCGATGCATAATCAAACACGCCCCGCAGGTCGGTATAACCATCCTTGTAGTAGTCAACGGCGCCTCCACGCATGCGGGCATACACCTTTACATACGCCCCTGCAACGGGGCTTCCCTTCTCGGTTGTGCGAACACGCACCTGTCCATATGCCTGCACTACCTGTGCATCAAGACGGTGCGGCGTGTAGGTCGCGCGGTGCGATAAAGCGCCCGCAACCGCTTCGATAAGGACATTGCGGCCGCGCATAGCCTTGGGAATATCAACTACTGTTGCCTGCTCACCGGACTTGATGGTAGCCATCTGCGACATAGCAGGGCGAATAGCGCCAAAGCCACTCGACATATCGGAAACAAATGGATTGCGCGAGAAGAGCAGCTCCAGATCAAGCGGATAGAACCGGAATTCACAGGATTCAAGGTTTCGGCTGCTCAACTTGATGGTATCTCCAACTATTGCAAACTCCAGGCTGGCAGTCTCGGCAGCCATCCTGTTCTGCACCTCTTCGCGGCGATCAGGGTCGTCCACACGCGCATTCGCACCGGAGATCTCATCGGCCTGCGACAAGACATTCAGAAAACGGGTACGCCAACGGTCAACCGGGTACTCCGCATACGGCGCTGCCAGCTTGCGGGCCTTTTCCGGCTGCTGCTGATAAAATGCGATATAAGCCTGCAGATAATCACTCTGCATCTTCTCCTCCCCCTTAAGACCCTTTATACGACCGGCATGCTCAATTGACTCGGTCACGCGGTCCTGCAGCAGAAGGTAGGTCACCACGGCCAGTTCATCACGGGCATCAGGCGCAGGTTTATGAATCAGCAGATCCATATATGCATTATACTGACCAAAGAACTGGCTATTCACGATCTTGCGTTTCCGCCCCAGCTGATACACACGGGCGTTAACAAGCGGCCAGTACTCACGATGCAGATACGCCCAGCGCTGCTCGGAATCCACATCAAGTAACGGACTCTCGAGCCAGCCACCAACACGATTTGCAACCGCTTCATTCGGCAGAAATTCGCGTAAACGCGCAACATCAGAGTGCATCGCGGAATAAGCCCAAAGCGTACGATTGTAGATATGACGCGATGCCAGCAACGACAATGTCGGCCCGAAAGCCGTCTTATCGCGCATGCGCCAGGCGATCCGCTCCAGATTAATTTCATTGCGGGTTCCCTTCTCAAGGTTGTGCGATTTCAGGTAGGCCATCACCTCATCGAATGTACCGTGCTGCGAAAGGAAGTCCCAGCTCTCACGATCAATCTGCGACGGAGTATCGACCACCCCGAACGAGACCGCCTGCGCATGCCCCACTATGGCATCATCTTCAGCCACATGCGGCGGGAACTGTGCAAACGTCCCAGCAAAGGGGAAGTAGAACAGGCTCTCGAAGGTCTGTGTGGTGTAGGGCTGAATACGCAAACGACGACTGCGTGTCTCCATCGCCCCTGCCAGCGGAATCGCGCCGGCGGGGATCTGTGTCAGCAATGTAATTGCACGCGCAGAGGCATCCGGGTTGGATAATACCGTTTTCATACCGTAAACCCGCCCGGCAACAAATTCACCGCGCACATACTTTTCGATACGCTCATTCCCCTCAAAGCGGTAACGATCATTCATATCATAAATGTTCTGTACCACCATAAGCGGAACGGCCTCTTCATCCTGCCTGGCCGGCTGAAGCTGCTGATGATATGTAATCATCGGTGACGCCGCTTTCAGGTCATAGGCCCGGCCGTCGACCTTCTCCTCATGCTCCTCCGCCTCAAACGGCAGATCCAGAAATGCCATGGCACACAGCATTTCACTCAAACTGGCAGTCGCCTCAGCCACATGCTCAGAGAGAAATGCCCCCTTACCATCATGCTCTGACAGATCCGTCCAGAATCCATTCACCGGTATCAAGCCTGCTTTCTGGGCCGCAGGCTCAACACGGTAATACTGCATCTCAACCCACTCGCGCGTCTGCTCCGGCGACCGATACAGTTGACGGACACTTTTGCGACGCTCCATATCTTTCATCGGTGCGGATCTGGCAGCCATCAGCCGCACGGCCGGCGCTGCTACAGGTGCCCGAGCCATCTCTTTTGATTCCGACAATGTGCGTCTGCTTTTCGTCGCGAAATCCATCGTCCGCGCAGGATTATTCTGTAATGCAACACCATCGAATACGACACTCTCTTCCGCCTCAGCAGATTCAAACATAAAATCCCCATCCACATCCATCCCCCCGCTCAGCAGCGCGGTGCTGAAAAGGGATTCGAACCTCTCCGGATTAGGCGGAATGCGCAGGAAACGATCGCGCAAATGCCGCTGCAACGACTCACGCTGCTTATTATCGGCACGCGCCAGCAGAACGCGCTCCATAGCATTCAGGCGCGCGAATTCCGCCGGTGCCAGATAGGGGGTAAGGTCACCCTTCAGCAACCACAGATCCACAAACTGCATCTCGCGCTTATTAGCGAGATGCGGCAGAACTACATCTCGGAAGAACTTCGGATCTTTCTCCTTCAAAAACAGGTTCAGCTCATGACAGGCATATTTACTGTATTTCTCACGCTGCTGCTCAGGGGTCAACTCAGGCCACTGAGTCAGGAAGGAGAATTCATCGAGCTCTGAGCTGGGAGCAAGAGATTGAAAGAGCCGGTACACATCGGAAAGTGAGTCGTATTTCTCCATGGAAGATGCAAGCCTGTCTGCAACGACCAGAGATTCACCAGTCTGCAACAGACTCACCTGCTTGCGCTCAATCTGCGGTGCAGCGGGGTCAAGTGCCTTGGCCAGACGCAGATCGCGCGGCTCAATAACCACATCGGGAAGAAGCGCCACCCGCGTCATCGCGCAGGGAGCATCCACCAGCATCACACTGATCTGCGTATGAGCCCCGAAAGCCTTACGGAGAATCGTGAGTGTCCCGTCAGTACCACAGGTCAGGTTTGCCATTACAACAGCTGGCTGCGGCAGAAAATCAATTGTAGATGAGCCGGCACCGCCACCACCATGGGAGGTCGCACTCCCCCTGATACCAGATGCACGACCACCGTGAGACCCGCGCGCCAAAGCTTCATCCGCCGCCCATGACTCACCTCCGGCTGCATCCTGTTTAGAGGTATCAGTCTTCCTCGGGCTCCAGGGCGAAAGCAGCAGGCTGGGGCGACGCAGCATATTGCCGGGATAACGATCTGCATAACGACGTTCCAGAACATAACGCGCCTCGTCACCAACCTTACGACCCGATACATACCCGTTTGCCAGCGACGCCCACTGCATCTCCGATGGCACCATCCAGGGCATAGCTTCACCGAAGCGCGGAACATTGCCCGCCAACGTGCGGGCCAGCACGTGAATACGCGTATCCGGCGTAGCATCCGCCACCTGGATCTTGACCTGTTCGTTCTCTGCAACAACAGATACAAGACGCGGCATACCCGCCAATGGTGCCTCCAGCGCACGACGACGCCCAACCAGCACCTCTCCCTGCCGTTTCCCCTTCGTCACCCGAAGAGTAACTGCGCGCATTTCACGCTTAAGCCACAGCTGATAATCTCCGGGGGCAAGCCCGGCGACTCGCAGCTCGCCATTATTGATCGTCACTTTTTCATTCAAATCAGACATATAAACGCGCGATTTACCACGGCCAACCCAGGATATCAGCGATACCGCATCCGTTACGCGTTCAGGGGTCTCTCCCACAAACGGGAGCACACACTCTTCACCCTCAAGCAGGTGCATGGCTTCAGGCAGGCGGACCCAGCCACCACGCGAGTACAGCATCCAGGATCGATTTGCTCCCGCAGCATTAGCCGAAACAGATACCACCTGCGGCGGCATACGGCCCAGTGTCAGGCGCCCCTTTTCATCCGTCTGCAGCGTCACCCGTACCGGTTGTGTCACCCAGCTGTGTCGTAACTCGATATTAACCGCACGCCGTGCCAGCGGCTCACCCGTGCGCCCCCGAAGCTCGATAAAATGGCCATCCGCCGTTTCCCGCAGGAACAGATCCTCTACACGCGCTTCCGACAACACACCGTTCAGCTCAAGCGAATCATTTGCCGACAAGGCATCATCCCTGTTTCGGCTAAGGTTGCGAACCTTGCCGCGCAGCGCAAACGTCAGGCGCCGCAAGCGTGCCGGAACACGGAGCTCCTGCACCAGATCCGCGCCCCTGGTGAAAGAGGGATCATCGTACCGCTGAAGGGCAACTGCACCATCTTCATCAACAGACGATACTTCAAGTACTGAATCCTTCAGTAGCGCCATATCTGCCGTATGGCCATGCACACTCAACGAAGTACGGAGCAGCAGCTGCGCCGTCTCCCCTGCGATCAACGCTTCACGATCAACCAGAAAATCCGCATCCAGTTTATACACTTCCGGCAAATGACCGAACTTCTGTAGAACAGCAACCCGTCCGCTGCGTAGTATCATCCGCTCCATAGCGGTTCCGTCGACGGTACTGAACGGAACGGCGATCTCGCCATCTTCATCCGCACTGTAAAGCTGTCCCTTCATCCAGAGCTCAGCCTTTTCCGCCGGTTTCCCATCATCCGAGAATATGCGGAAAATATGCCCTGCCGATCCCGTTCGCTGCGTAACGAACAGATCTCCCTTACGGATCAATGCACGGCTGCTGACACCATTACCCACCAGTTCCACAATATACATTCCCGGCTGTTCAATCTCTTTCAGTGAGAGCTGCTCCACGTGTCTGATAATCGGGGTCTGGCCAAACTCTACTGTGCGCTCATAATTAGCCACAAGTCCGTCGAGATCCATAGCTGCATTAATCTCTTTGCCCCCCTCACGGTACACATTAAATGCGTTAATATCGTAAATCTTAACTGTCATGCGCTCCACATTCTTGACAGCTACCTCAAGGGACACCTCAGAGTCGGAGGTCACAAACTCGGGACATCGGGGCGTAAAGGCGAGATCGACCCGGTCACGCAATGCCTGTATCTGCCCGGCATTTAGCAGACCGTACCAGCGCTCAGCGTCGCCCTTCCCTGCCAGCAGTTTTGTTTCGGCCAGAACATCTTCCAGATAACTCTTCTCGAGCCACTCCGCAAAAGCCGATGCATCGTTGGCATCCACCAGAAAATGAGCGAGATAATCGCGAATCAGAGTTTCATCGTTCCGCACCGGAGGCAGAGTCGTATGTTCGCTGAAATTGTCATTCAAATTAGCAATATAGCCGCCGTTACGACGCGAATCGCGCAGCGGTTTAGCCACATAATGAGAGGGGCGGGGGAGTTTCAGGTATTTCACAAACAGGTCACGGTCATAGCGTCCCTCGCTGCGCGACAAATCCAGCAAATGGTATAGAACACAAACCTTAAGCGACGTCTGACTGCTTGGCAGCTCCTCCGCAAAGTTCCAGAATCTCTCATAGCAGGCCCGCTTCTCAGCCGGGTTACTCTGCCAGCCGCTATCAGAATCAGGCAACAGGCGCTGCAAATAACTGCGGACAAAGCGGTCATCGCCCGACAACGACGGTAAATTGCGGCGCAGCGTATCAAGCTGCGACTTCAGCAGATTCCGGTGAATCGCATAATGCCCGAATCCGGAACTTTTCTCCCAGCGCAGCTCCTGTTCAACCAGCTCCACCAACCCCGGAACATCCGGACGCTGCAGGCGCTTCAGCAGATCCGCCCGCTGTTCAACTGTCAGCTTCCGCTTCACCAGCTTCTCGACAGCCGCATCCTGCACTCCGCTCAAACCGCGACGATCCTTTAATGCCGCCGAAAGCAGGCGCTCGGTATCCAGCAGTTTTAGATCAAGCTGAGTGGGATGATTTACCTCGGGATTCAGGCGATCACGCTGATGGTTGAAGTTCAGGCTCAGATTACGCTTAAGGTAGTCCAGTGTTTTTTTCGGCTGAGATTCAAAGCTCAGCAACATCTGGCGCGTCTCTATTTCGCGAAAACGCCCCCCCTCGCCATGCCGCTTACGCCACTGCTCAAGCAGCGGTTCTACCTTACTCAACTCCCCCTTATTCTGATGATTCAGGCAGGAGAAAAAATAAAACTCAGGCGACCCCGGAAGCAGCTCCGCCAAAGCAGCATCGCGATCCTGAGAGAGGGCAAAGAGCTCATTAAAGCCGACTTCACCGGCAAACACATTAGCAAGCGACAAAGCTAAAACCATATTCGAGATCAACAACATATGCACTTTTTTCATGACTTTCTCCTATTCAACGTCACACACGGTACAATCGGAAGCGATCCGAGCATACGACATTCCAAAAAAGTTCGCAAATAGACCGGTGGTAAAAGATAGACGTTTCACAAGCATCCCTTCTTCGGAAAAAACCGGTTTTTCTTTAAGAAGCTAATAAATTCCCGCATAGCGCTTTGCAATAAAAAGGAACGTATGATAGCGTGACGTCGTGTTGGGGCCCTGATTCGGCTATGGTGCCGGGTGTGTCATTCACCTTTTAGTTAGGCCTATCACATAACAAAAGCCGCCTTTGGCTGAAAATACGGAGTAATATACTATGAAGATTATTAAATTTGCCTCAACCGCCATTATTTGTGCATGTCTTTGTGTTCTGATTGGTTCAGGCTGCGCAGAAGCAAAAACAAAATGCGAAAAATGCCCTAAAGGCGAAGCATGTGTATGCAAAGCCGAAGGCAAAAAGCCCTGCACACCTGGTGACAAAGCATGCGAAGCAAAATGTGCTGCAGAAGCAGCTGCAAAATGCACCAAATGCCCTGAAGGCGAATGCAAATGCGAAGCAAAACCCGCCTGCACCAAGTGCCCTGAAGGCGAGTGCAAATGCGAAGCCCCGGCTGCTACTGTAGCTACACCCCCCGCACCAGTAACTGAATAACCTTACTGAAGCGAATATATTTCCGTTAACGCGGATAAATAGTCTGAAACCCGGCAGGAACCCTCCTGTCGGGTTTTTTATGGCATGCAAATAGTCCAAGATCCGGGACAAGAAGATTCAAATTCCGCTACATCTTCTTAATCTTGCCTGAAATGAATTATTGATTAGTGCAGATAGACAATTCTTACGCTGAGCCCTGACATTAACTGATAATTGCCCTGTTTTTTTACACAGCTCCGCCACAGC
>CAZAKU010000133.1:0-8871 GCA_964485765.1 uncultured Lentisphaerales bacterium | reverse complement strand
GCATCATCTTCGTTTTCGATAACAGTGCTGCATGCCACGACGTTGACGTCTGTCTTCCCCAGCTCCTGCATCAGTGCATCCAGTCTCTTTTTGGTAAGCGATGCGGGGAAGCAGTCGCGTGAAACACCCACAACACCAAGTTTCATCTCCGGCATATTCAACGTTGAAAAGTCCATTATTGCTCCTTATTTCTCGTTATTTTCGTTTCGTTAGTAAATCTGAAATCATTCTCTATTCTGCCCGTAGTATGCTTCCGGGCCATGTTTACGGAAGAAATGTTTATCCATAATATGCTGTGCTATTTGAGGCATCCCGGGGTGTAACTGCAATATCACCAATGCCATCTTTGCGATGGTCTCCAGGGCCACTGCGTTATCTACAGCCCGATCCGGTGTAGGCCCCCATGTGAAGGGACCATGATTAGCCACAAGTACCCCCGGCACCTGCACGGGATCAAAATCCTCGAATCGTTCTACAATCACCTCGTATGTGTTCGCTTCATAATCGCCCTCGACCTCGCGCGATGTCAGGGGACGCGTCACAGGTACCTCACCGTAAAAGTGATCGGCATGTGTTGTTCCAAGGCAGGGCAGCGGCTCTGTGGCCTGCGCAAACATTGTCGCATGCGTCGAATGTGTGTGAACAATGCCCCCCAGCTGTGGCCATGCAAGGTAGAGGCCCAGATGTGTCGGCATGTCGGAAGATGGACGTAAATCCCCTTCAGCCACATTGCCATCCAGGTCAACAACAACCATATCATCCGGGGTCATCGCATCGTAGGCAACACCACTTGGTTTAATTACCACTAATCCTGCATCGTGATCATATGCACTCACATTACCCCAGGTCAAGACAACCAAACCCTCCGAAACCAACCGTAAATTGGCCCTACAGACGTCTTCCTTAAGTGTTTCGAGCATTCGTCATTCCCCGTTTACAGGTCAAAGATGAAGAGTTGCATACACGTACATAATTAACTTGCTGAGCACTGTCAAACCATAAACCCGCCTTACAAAATCACGCGCCGAAACCGTACCGCATTACCATGGGAGAACATAGAAAAAAATTGACATAAAAGTCACTCGTTCTGTGCCCATGGTGAAGCCAGTCCCATCCGCTGTAATTTGTCCTCAAACTCGCGTGCTTCCCTGCCCTTTACAAGTGTCCCCGATTCATCCACTCGCGTCCACTTCTCATCCAGAGCAAGTTCGCAAGCTGATTTCAGGTCACCCTGGCCCACAAATCCAAGTAGACCTACCTCCACACGTGACAAATAGGCTGATCGGCGACGGTAGTCGCAGAACGCTTCCCAGGTCAATGGTACCCATGCACTGATAATCTTATCGCCGATAACATCGGCATAAGCGCGTATCTCCTGTTGTGCAGAGGGATCCATTCTCAATGCCAGAAAATGCATGAGGTTATGCAGGTTAGTCTTCCAGTATGCCTCGGTGTAGGTGCAGAGCGGCAGATCCTTGCGCGCCTGCTCACGGGCTACGCCGGCATCGATCCTCTCCTTGTATACTTCGTGCGACAACCGTTGAAGATCTCTCTCCCGATCGCTAAGCAGGTGCCCCTGCTCCTCCGGGATCAACCCCGCACTCCCCTGTTTGTTATCCTCTGACTGAATACGCCAGTCAGAGGCGGATGTGCCCTGAGCTGAATCGATAGCCAGTGAATAACGCGTAGAGTACTCATTCACACTTGCTGTACGGTGCCTTATCCACTGTCTCCAACAGTCCATAGGGACCCTTACATGTAATTTCAGCTCACACATCTCGAAGGGAGATGTGTGAGAATTACGCAAAAGATAGCGGATTAGCTGCCGATCTTTCGAAACATGTGAGGTCCCCTTTCCATACGAAACTCTTGCCGCCTGCACAATCGAAGAATCGGTGCCCATGTAGTCGACTACCCGTACAAAGCCATCATCAAGCACAGGGATCTTCTTCCCAAGCAGTTCATTTAGTGCCTGGGAAGCGGGACGCTCTATTATTTCATTTTCCAGCATTGATTCCTCCAGCCGGCTGCGCTCAATCGGCAGCTATTTGGTCATAAGCTCGCTCACCAGGGAGGCGAACCTCACCGGGTTCTTAAGAGAAGATCCCTCAAGCAGCAGAGCCTGACCATAGACCAGTTCAACATAATCGCTGAAAACTGAGCCGGAATCCTCTCCGACCATATCCATCATTTTCACAATCAGGGGATGTTCTGCATTGATCTCAAGGATACGCTTGCTATCCGGGACGGGTTGATTCATCGCCCGCATCATCCGCTCCATATTTGCGTTCATCGCATTATCATCTGCTACCAGACAACACGCTGAATCGGTGAGTCTATTGCTCAGTCGTACCTCTTTGACATCATCTTTAAGAATGTCGCCAACGGCACCGATAAGTGGTTTGAACGTTTCATCGGCCTCTTTTCGAGCCGCTTCGGCTTCCTCTTTGTTCGAATCGTCATCGTCCAGATCAATCTTTCCGCGATCTATGGCTTTTAAGGCTTTCTTATCGTATTCGCTTAAAGACTGAGCAACCCATTCATCCACAGGGTCAACAAAGAAGAGGACCTCGTATCCCCGCTTGCGCAATGTCTCAAGATGTGGTGACTGTCGCACGGCGTCAATTGAGTCACCGGAAAGGTAATATATCTCTTTTTGTGACTCAGGCATCCGCTCTACATATTCACGCAAACCGGTCAGCGCGCCATCCTCATCATTCGTGGATGGGAAAAGTACCAAATCCTGCAGACGTTCTTTGTTTTCGTAATCGCTATGCAGCCCCTCTTTGATCACGGTTCCGAAAGCAGTGTAGAACTCGAGATACTTATCGTTATCCTTCTCCTTCAATTCGCTGAATGCGCCGAGCACCTTATTCACCAGACTCTTGCGAATACGGCGTATAACAGCGTCATCCTGTAACATTTCACGAGAGACGTTCAGGGGGAGGTCGCTTGAGTCCACTACACCTTTAACAAACCTAAGGTATTCCGGCAGAAGATCTTTAAAATCATCGCCGATAAAAACGTTCCTGACGTACAGATGCAGTCCATGCTTGCCATCACGATAGAAGAGATCCATGGGAGCTTGCGAGGGAAGATACAGAAGAGCCTTGAATTCAGTGGCACCCTCTGCGGAAAAGTGAATCACCTTAGCCGGGTCTGCGTAATCATGCGAGATGGCATGATAGAATTCATTGTACTCCTCATCCTTTATCTCGCTTTTATTCCGCTTCCAGATCGATTTCATGGAGTTGAGTGTTTCAGTTACAATCTCTGTAACATCATCTTCACCCTCCTCCTCCGCTTTTTGAGTGCGCTCAACATCCATGACAACCGGATACGCAATATAATCGGAATACTGCTTTACGATACCGCGCAACTTCCACTCTTCCGTATATTCCGACATATCTTCACGAAGGTGCAGCGTAATCTTTGTTCCCCGAACAGCGCGGTCGCTCTCCTCAAGAGTATAATTACCTGCGCCTTCAGATACCCAGAGTACTGCGGTATCGCTTCCTGCTCTACGGGTTTCTACCTCAACGCGATCGGCGACCATAAAGGCGCTGTAGAAGCCGACACCGAATTGACCGATGAGCTCCGGGGCATTGCCACCCTCTTTTGATGCGTTCAATTTCTCAATAAAAGCCTTGGTACCTGAACTTGCAATAGTACCAATGTTTTTCTCCACCTCTTCAACGCTCATGCCGATGCCGTTATCGGACAGAGTCAGTATCCCTGTCTCTTTGTCGGCCTCAATACGAATTTCCCAATCTTCGCCACCCTCAAGAACTGCCGCATCAGTAAGCCCTTCAAAGCGGCAACGATCAATTGCGTCTGATGCATTCGAGATCAATTCTCTCAGGAAGATCTCCTTTTTCGAGTAAAGTGAGTGGATCACTAAATCAAGTAGTTGCTGTACTTCTGTCTTAAACTTACGTGTCTTCTTAGCCATCTCTAATATCTCTCCGATCTATTTATTCTTCATTAACCAAAAACAATTATCAGTCAGAAAGAGGCATTGGGTTGCAGAGGTTCGATTCACTATCAGCCGAACGACCGCAGTTGAAGCAGATAAATGCCGGTTTCTTTGTGATCTTCTTGATCTCATCCCAATTCTTCTCGCTTACCAAAACGCACATATGCCCGCAATTTCCTTCACACTTCTTCTCTGTCATTTTGTCTTCCTTATGTTCATGTTAATTAAAAAACGTCTTTTCAGCGCATTTCTGCGCCATTTACTTCATCCAGTCTGTCTGGCATCCCGGATATCGTAGCGTAATGCAAGTGCATCCACCTCTGCCGGCCCGGTTGCGCCAAATGCGTAAGGTAACGGTTTTATCTGTGCTTCGTCCAGCCTATGAAGCAACGGAGTGAAAATATCCCATGAAGCGGCCAATTCGTCGGACCGTATAAAAAGGCTGCGATCGCCCTTTATAACATCAACAATCAACCCTTCGTAAGCATCCGGAACCTCTCGTCCATATGCCCGCCAGTAATTGAGGTCAAGCTGTTGGGTATCGAGAAACATGCCCATTCCAGGTACCTTGTTGCACACTTTAAGCCTTATTGCCGGTTCAGGCTGAATACGTATGACAAGGTCATTTGGATCGGATACGGCATCCTCTCCGTAAATGTTGGGCTCCGGAGAGCGAAAATGTATCTGAATCTCTGTTTTTGCGGCGTCCAGCCCCTTGCCTGCACTTATCAGGAACGGAACACCTCTCCAACGCTCATTATTGATATGCAGAACAGCCGCAGCATAAGTCGGCGTACACGATGATTCCGGAACATCGTCGTCATCCAGGTATCCGTCGATAGCTTCTCCCAGCACCATGCCGGACTGATACTGACCACAAACAATATCCTCATCACTGATCGGGGCAACGTCACGCAGCAGATTGACCTTTGCGTTACGAATTGCATGGGAATCTATAGCATCGGGGCGCTCCATTGAGAGTAGAGCCACAATCTGGGTCAGGTGGTTTTGCATCACATCACGGATTATTCCGACACCGTCGAAGTAACCGGCACGCCCCTTGAGGTCAAAATTCTCCTTCCAGATTACATGGACATGGGCGATGGTATTACGGTTCCAAATTGGTTCGAAAATAGTGTTTGCGAAACGCAGCACCATCAGATCCTGCACAACATCTTTCCCAAGGTAATGATCAATACGGAAGATCTGCGACTCGTCAAAAATGGCAGACACATCTTCGCTAAGCTCATCAGAGCTGGATCTGTCACGGCCGAATGGTTTCTCTATAACAACCCTTGTCCATGGTGATGTTTCCGGCTCCCGCACGAGGTCCGCTGCCTCGATGGCCTGTATCATTGGCTTGAAAGATGATGGTGGCACAGCCAGGTAGAAAAGGTAGTTTGCCTCTGAACCCGACTCTATACCTTTGAGATGCCTCAACAAACCGGACATTACCGGCTCATCATCCCCCTGCCCCAGCCTCACATAACTGCATAGAGCAAGAAATCGCTTCTGCTCAGATGAGCAATGAGCCCTGGAGACCGCATAACACGAAAGGCCCTTTGTGACACTATCCCTTAGTTTATCGCTGTCCCAGCCCGAACGGGCAAGCCCCACAATACGTGTATCAGGAGGGAGCATGTGCCGTCGAAACAATCCAAAAAGAGCAGGAAAGATCTTGCGTTGTGCAAGATCCCCTGTTGCACCTATAACAACGATTCTAAGAGGGATATCCTCCTCTATGACAGAAGATGTCATTACTTCTTCACCTCTAAAATGGCAAACCCCGGTAAACCGCTAATATTGAACTGCTGCAGAATCAAGGCAACCTTGGGGTCCTTCATATCCTCAGCCTGGAATTTGACAAAAATATACTCCGAGTCTATGACAGCCTTGACCTCGGAATCGGAAAGTACCGTTTTATCCATAACCTTGCAGGCCTTGCACCATGTTGCCCAGAAGTCCACAAGAACCTTTTTGCCATCTTTCTCTGCTTTATCAACGGCCTGTTCCAAAGCTGCGATCTGCTGCTCCACCCCGGAACCGGTACCGCGGGTAAGAGCGCCGAAAGCCAGCAATCCGTAATAAATGGCCATGCCTATAATGAACACCCCAAAAATATGTTTAACATGATTCATCCATCTCCCCGGTTTTGGCAGGAAAGAGAGCCCGGCGCCGGCGAATGGCCATGGCAACCCCATTCCTACACCCAGCAGGAATGGTAACCCCAATGCGAAAGTGTGGTTCTCACCGTAAAGTTTGGCGGAGAGAAGCAATACGGAGATAAGAACTGGGGCAACGCACGCACCGGCCAGCAGTGCTGCAATACCACCCATAAGCCCGGCACCGACAAAACTACCGGATTTCATGCCGGAACCACCTTTCTGAAAACGGGAAAAATCAATTGAGAACACATCGAACATAGCCAGCCCGAGAAGGATAAAGATCACGGCAATCGCGGCACTAAACCACCACATCGACTGCAGGGTGCCGAAGCTGGAACGCGTCAGGACCACCAACAGACCGAGAGCTCCATATACCAGAGCCATGGCCAGGCCATATACGCCACCGAGCAGCAAGCCGCGTCCGCGTGAACCGGACTGTGCCCCCGCACCGATTATGGCAAGATTTATCGGTATCATCGGAAGAACACAGGGGGTAAGGTTCAACATTACTCCACCCAGCAGAATAAGAAGAGCTACCAGAAAAAGCCCTCCCTTCTCAAAAGCGCTTTGCAGCATATCCTTACGCTCAGAATCGTCACCCGAAACATCTATAGCCGACAGGAACTCAGCCTGTGACATCGCACCTCCGAATGAATCCAGTAATTCGACCTTTTGCAGAACGGGGATATCATCGGCAGTGATTTCTGCGGTGGAACCAATCGTTGCAGGCGCTTCTGCCTCAGCAAGATCACCGGGGAGTTCATCCACCTGTTCAATATTTGCCCCTTCGATAACGTAATATTCCGTCTGAGGTGCAAAACAGCTTGAATCATTACACCCCATATAATCAACGATCACAGCGTAGCGGGTGGCGGCAGGCTCCACAGAGAAGACAAACTCCATGTCTTTTTGGTAAACCTCTCTTATCTCGCCAAAGCTCTCGTGCGAAACTGCTTCGGGAGCACTTATCACTTTGAGCTCTACACCTTTGGCCTTTACGCTGGTATCGCTTTTGTAGAGGTAGCTCCCCTGCTCTATTGAAAAACTGATGCTTAAGCGAGGTGACGGGTCATCAGATATAGAGAGATTGGTTTCGAAGGTCTCTCCACTAGAGAACAACGCAGCTCCGGCAATAAAGACAAATATGTTTACAAACCTTTTCATGGGAAATCTCCTCTCTATGAAGCTGGCATACATTATGCATTCGCTAAATAGGACCACCGGTGATCAACAGTACGGTTTCATGAAAAAGTATGTTAATCCAGGTAAGTGCAAATCAACTAACATTCCACAGCGAAAGAGGTCGGAAAGTCAGCACTAAAAAAGCAGTTTCACCCGAAGCATTTCCGGGTGAAACATGCATAATAAAACTGTCGCGTCTTTAAATATCACATAAGTAAACTTATGCTTCCGCTGCAGGGGGTGTAAACACACGTGCAGCTAAATCCTTGTCAATCAGGAACAATCCCTGGTCCCCCGCAAGTTTAACCTGCGCGAGTATATCCATGGCGTTCTCCTCCTCCTCCACCTGCTCACTCACAAACCACTGCAGCATAATTTCAGTTGCATGGTCATTCTCGGCACGAGCAGTATTTACCAGCTCGTTAATAAGGGAGGTAACCAGGCGTTCATGTTCTAGAGTCTGTTCAAAGATCCCCTGAACAGATCCGAAATCTGCAGGAGGCGCCTCAATTGTGGCATACACAACCCTGGCACCTACACGCAGAAGATATTGGATAAACCGCTCTGCGTGAGTACTCTCTTCAAGTGCCTGAATATTCATCCAGTTAGAGACGCCGGGAACACCGAGGTCAGCAGCGAAAGCAGCCATGCTTTTGTAAAGGTAAGCTGAATAAAGTTCTGCATTAATCTGTTTGTTAATAGCGCCTGCCATACGATCTGATATCATTGCCTTTCTCCTTCCTGTTCAGTAACTCAACCAATTCAGGCTCTATTGTACTTTACCTGTTATTCACGCGCAACCAATTGTTGATGAATGAATATTGATAAAAGAAGCTACGTACCATCGAAGGAGAGGATGCAGGGAGAATCGGACGTCAAAAGAGACACGTTATAACCAAGTATAACGTGTCTCAAAACAGGTACAACAACCGAAACTCAGAAGGATTCACTTATCCGCTTCGTCATCGCTCTTATCTTTGTCATCATCTTTGGCGTTGCCATCCTCGCGTCCCTTGCGGAATTCACCCAGACTCTTGCCCAGTGCGCGCGACAGTTCCGGGAGCTTCTTGCTTCCGAAGAGAAGTAGAATAAGAAACAGTATGGCCAGAATTTCGCCGTAACCACCCATCCACAACGCAATAGTTTGCATGAAACACCACCTTTTCTGCATCTCTCATAAAAAAGAGACGCAACACTGGGACAGATCGCCATTAATGACGGAGAGCGTTACCAGTCAAAGTCCAGTACAAACCATTGAGCGCCATCGACGTCACGGTCATCAATGGTGACAACCATTGTGTATTCGTTGTTCTCGCTGGGTTGCTGCGTAATCATAACGTTGTTATGACCCCGGACAACATCAAGCGCTACTTCAAACTCTTTTTCCGGCAGCGACCCTCTGACACCCCTGAATACCTCGCTCTTATTGCCGAACCATTCCGGAGTCCACTCATAATCATTCAGGTAAATAGGCTCATTAAGGCCATTATACTGCCCGGGAAGCTGATAAGCATGATGCTCAATCCACATCTTGTTCCTTTGCAGGTA
>CAZAKU010000132.1:0-6977 GCA_964485765.1 uncultured Lentisphaerales bacterium | reverse complement strand
CCAGATGCATACGAACCTGCTGCATGAGGCGGTTGCCGCTAACACTGCGTTTTCCTCCTCTATGAGCAGTGCAGGTGCGGTTGATCCGGTTTCTTTTGATCCTCAGCTAAATCAGTTCGTGGCCATTGGTATGACGGATGTAAGGCTGGAGGTAAGTGTCGCCGCTGCTGAAGCAGCTGAGACGGATACATCTTCACCGAATTTTAGCAATAAACCTATGAAGTTACAGGCCTCTGCCACGGCCGATGTGGTTGCAGCACAGCATCAGAGCAGGGATATTGAAACAGATGATGTCATGCATGAGTTCGCTCTTGATGCTACGGCAGTGGCGCCTGACTCAGAAACACTTTCCAGTGCAAGTGCCAGTGTGCTGCCGGCAGATGCCCTTCCGGCAGCAGAATCAGAACTGGCAGAGCTGCCCGGCTTGGAGATGGCGGTACAGGAGATGCAACTCGATCTTCTGCCGTCAGGTTTTGTTACCGACCATGTTCCGGAGCCGGAGATTTATGCAAATGTTACCGGGCAGCGTGGAGTTACAAAGCGGGAGTCTGAGTTATCCGCATTTGAATCGGTTTCGGCACAAGGTGACGTCTCTGGCGGGAAGGATGTTGAGTTCGCTGAGGTCGAATTTGACAAGTACACCGCTGCTGTAACTGTTGAACACTCGGTTGCCGGTGTGAGGGGTATCTCCCCCGGAGCACTTCATGTGGCGCCGGCTTCACTTGAGTCGACCGCGGTTGCTCCGTTGGTGTCGCATTTGGAGCAGCAGGTTCATAAGCGGCCTTCGGTTGCAGAGGCAGACCCCGGATGGGAGGGAGCCGGGCAGCCGAATGCAGAACGGCAGGAGAGCAGTGATCTTCCGCCCGGGAAAGTTGCTGTCGCCCATAAAGGGATGACCTCTGACGTCACAGGCAGAGTAAATCCCGGGGCCATGGTCGTGGAGGTTACGGTAAAAGCCGCAGAGTCGGGCAGAGATCAAACCGCCGGTATTGATGGCGGGGGAACGCTGGCGCACATGTCGATTGCTCCCGACGCATCCGCAACTGTTCTCCAGATGGCGTTACCCGGGGCGCTCACTATTCCGGAGAATGTAAGCCAGACAACGATGCCTTACGTTTTAAAGAATCCCGCAAAACTTTCCGACGAGACGATAGAGGCGTTGGGAGGCAGTGGGGATACACAGAAATCTATAGCATCGGCTCTGGATTGGTTCTCGAAAAACCAGGAGCGTGATGGTCGCTGGAGCATGGATAAGCATGGGGGGATGTCGAAGCATGATGTCGGCGGAACTTCGCTGGTATTACTCTGTTACTACGGAGGGGGGGCCAAGCAAAACCAGACGGGTCAGCATCAGAAGAATGTAAGAAGTGCGGTGAACTGGCTTCTGTCGCGTATGCAGGCGGATGGAGATCTGCGTGGCTGGCATAAGCGGCGATTCGATGATGATGTGCTGCTTGGGAACATGTACGATCATGCCATTGCCACGATCGCCCTGAGTGAAGCCTACAGCCTGAGCGGGGATCAAAAGCTGCGGGAGCCTGTTGAACGGGCGGTGAAATTCCTGCTTGATGCACAGGAGCAGGAGCTGGGCAGCTGGCGTTATCTGCCTAACAGTGACTCCGACACAAGCCTGCTGGGTTGGGCCTTTATGGCGCTTAAGAGTGCGGAGATAGCCGGAATAACGG
This sequence comes from uncultured Lentisphaerales bacterium, assembly GCA_964485765.1. Classification (GTDB taxonomy): domain Bacteria; phylum Verrucomicrobiota; class Kiritimatiellia; order RFP12; family CAZAKU01; genus CAZAKU01. The sequence goes on along the minus strand of CAZAKU010000132.1, from coordinate 5,292 downwards.
TACCTGAAGAGACCTTTACACGTACCGACAAATGGCTGAAGAGTATTGCCGGCGGGAAGCATGGCGGGATTTACAGCTACAGGCAGGAGGAGGTGTTGCGACCCGCTATGGTTGCCACCGGTATGTTCTGCAGGCAGCTTGCCGGGGTAGGTCGCACCGATCCCTCTATGCAGGAGTCCGCCGGTTATATCTCGGTTAATGCGCTGAAGGCGGATGAGGTCGATTATTACTATCTCTACTACTCTACACTGGCCATGTATCAGCACCAGGGCGAGGTGTGGCAGCAGTGGAATGACCGGATGAAGGAGGTGCTGCTAAGCGCTCAGCATAAGAGTGGCTCGAAGGCCGGCACCTGGGAGCCTCAGATGTGGTATGGCGATGAGATGGGTGTGGTTGTAAGTACAGCGTTGAGTACGCTATCGCTAGAGGTGTATTACAGGATATTGCCTATCTACGGATTTTCTGTTCAGGGACATGACACCACAATTCCGGCAAAAATACTTACCACAGAAAGTCCTTCTCAGTAAACATCGGGGTTGACAGGTATTGCGATTTTTTGCCGCGATGCCAATCGCAGGTAATTAGATCTCTTGGAACTATATCGGTGAAACAGCAAATGTCGCCGGCGAGAACCCGGATGTGGTTACTCGCTTAATGTCACGGATCGATGATGCCCGCGCTGATCTGGGTGATGCTACCGTGGCGATAAGCTGTTCCGGTGGCCGCAACCGCTAAAAGTGCGATCTATGAGCGGGTGGCGATACACTCGATCTCTATCATACAGTCCTTTGGGAGCCGTGCGACTTCAACGGCTGAACGGGCCGGTTTGTGTGTGCCGAAATTGCTTTCGTAAACCTTGTTCATTTCACTGAAATCATTCATGTCTTTTAGGAATACGGTTGTTTTTGCGACATTACTAAGTGTGAGTCCGGCTGCCTCCAGAACGGCTCTAATGTTTTTGAAGATCTGTTCAGTCTGGCTGGAGATGTCGTCCCCGACTAACTGCATGGTTTCGGGGTCAAGCGGGATCTGGCCTGAGAGGAATACGCAACCATCGAGGTCAATAGCCTGTGAATAGGGCCCTATGGCCTGAGGTGCATTCGGTGTGCTTACAATCTTCATGGGAGAACTCCTGTTTTAGGTTATTTCAGAAATAGTTTATAGGCGGGGTTGCCGGTCTCTTCAACATACTCGTAGTTGAGTTTTTTTGTAAACCATTCGAAATTCTGCTTTGAGCTGTCCGGTATCTGAAGTCCGATGCATACCTGGGCGTAGCTCCCGCCCTGCTTCCTGTAATTGAAGAGAGATATATTCCAGTCTGCCGGAACGGTGTTCAGGAACTTCAGCAGTGCTCCTGTGCGTTCAGGGAACTGGAAGCAGAAGATGCGTTCATTGGCCAGCTCCGGTGCTGTGCCGCCTGTCATATTGCAGAGATGCTCTTTGGCAAATTCGTTATTGGTGAGGTCCAGTATGGCGTAGCCCCGGTCCATCATCTCTTTCAGGGCTGATTTAATATTCTCGCCTTCATTCTGGAGATTAATGCCAACCATGAAGTGAGCCTCTTTCGGGGTGTTATAGCGGTACTTGAATTCAGAGACGTCGTATTCCTTAAGATTTTCGAACAACTCCTTCATTCCTCCCGGTTTTTCGGGGAGCGTTATGGCTAACAGCAACTCTTTCTTCTCACCGATATCCGTGCGCTGCGACACATAGCGCAATTGTCTGAAGTTAAGGTTGGCGCCGCTTTCTATGGCCATCAGGTGTTTGCCGGTCAGAGTTGCCCCGCGGGCATATTTGTGCAGGCCGGCCAACGAAATAGCTCCGGCAGGCTCCGCAATTGAGCGGGTATCATCAAAGATATCTTTGATGGCGGTACAGATTTCGTCGTTACTGACGGTTATAACCTCGTCAACGAATTTACGGGCGAGCCTGAACGGTTCCTTCCCGATGGTTGCTACGGCTACACCATCGGCAAAGATATCTACACTGGGTAATGTTACCCTGCGCCCCGCTTGGAGAGCGGCAGTTAATGATGCAGCACCCTCCGGTTCAACGCCGATAACCCTCACATCCGGGCGCAGGCATTTTATGTAGGCGGCCATTCCCGAGATTAAACCGCCACCGCCGACCGGGATGAATATGGCATCGAGGGGCTGCTGGTGCTGCCTGAGTATCTCCATGGCAATAGTGCCCTGTCCGGCGATTACGTCGACATCATCGTATGGGTGGATAAAGTGCAGGCTTTTCTTTTCGCCGAGCTTGTGTGCGTGCTTACAGGCTTCATCGAAGCTGTCGCCATGCAGAACTACATGCGCCCCGTGCTCCCGAACCGCGCGCACCTTTATTTCGGGCGTAGTACGGGGCATAACGATGGTGGCGTGAATTTTCTGCAGTTTTGCCCCGAGAGCAACTCCCTGGGCATGATTGCCGGCTGAAGCGGCGATCACTCCATGTTTTCTCTCCTCTGCGGAGAGGGTCGAGATCTTATTGACAGCACCGCGAAGTTTAAAGGAGAAGACGGGTTGCAGGTCTTCCCGTTTTATGAAGACTTCATTATTAAGGGTTTTGCTCAGAAAATGCATACGGTCGATCGGCGTTTCGATCGCGGCATCATAAACTTTCGCATTAAGGATCTTTTTTACATATTCCAGTTTCTGCATGCTGTACCTCTGTCGGTGGCGAGCTTGAGATATTTACGCTCACTCACAAGGCCCCGTATGCTAACAGAGTGCTGGTTTTGTGACAAAGGGCTTTTTGCCGTACTTTTCATCTTAGAACCGTGAATAAGGTTGCATGTATGACGCAATAATGGCAGTTTTGCCTAATTAAGTGATGTGAGACTGCTTTATAATAATGGGTTTGGTATTAAGATAGTTGCGCCGTAAATCTGCCCGCCGCTATAACTGGAGACGTAAAATGAGTGAAGAGTTTGATGTAGAATATCTGCCAGATGCAGATGTAACCGATGCAATGGATGAGGAGCTGCGTAATCTGCTCTCTACCTGCTTTCTTAAACCGGAGGATACTGTTTTCAAAGAGCAGCGTTATTTCAAGGAACCGTATCGTCATCGCTGGCTAATCAGGGGTGAAAATGGCGAGATGGTGGCACATGTAGGTGTACATGAGAAGAGGATTGAGGCGGAGGGTGTGGTGTATCGCATTGCAGGGCTTGCCGAGGTCTGTGTACACCCGTCTTTCAGGGGCAGGGGCTGTGTGCGTGCTATGATGACGTGTGTTCACAGCTGGATATGTGAAGCGAGAGTTCCCTTTTCTGTTCTGTTCGGTGATCCCGGAGTCTATGGCCCAAGCGGATATGTGAAGGTTGATAACCTGAAGCATGGTGGCGGAGAGGAGGGTTGGACTTTGACTTCCAACGCTATGGTCAGGGAGATGACGCAGGTCCCCTGGCCCTCCTTCTGTAATGTACACCTGCCGGGGCCTAAATTCTAGTGTGCTGTTCGGGCTAGAGCATTAAACGATTGGGGATGAAGAGATGGTTGCAGGGGATTCAATGACGCCTAGGACGCGCATGCGCGCATTCCTGGATGGCAAGCCGGTGGACCGCATTCCGAACGGGTGGGGTGGTTGTGAGACCGCGGGTCTGCACAACATTGCCTACCACCGGCTCAAGCATGTTCTGGGTGTTGATGATCGGCGGAATCGCGTCTGCACCTTCATGAACAATGCCATTTTTGAGTTGCCGGTGCTTGATGCGATGGAGGGGGATGTTGTGCTGCTCGGGTCAAATATGTGCCCCTCCCGCTTCTGGGGGCCGCATGCGGAAGTGGAGTGGAAGCCGCTTCACATCTGGGATACCGATCTGCAGGTCGCGAACGACTGGACCTTCCGCCAGGATCCGGATGGCACCTGGTGGTGGGGAGAGACGATGTGTCCCCCGGGGGCGCTCTACTTTGACCCCCCAGCCGGGCAGCAGGTGGCCGCCGGGTTTGACAATATGGAGACCCCTTCACCGGATGACTATCACCCCTCTCACGAGCTGCCGGAGGCATTACTCGAACGGTTGGCGCAGGATGCAAAGTGGTTACATGAGAACACGGACTATGCCATTGCCTGCGGTGAGATGATCCAGTCCCTCCAGCTTCGTCCCGGGGGAACCCAATCCTGGTGGATGCGGATGGTGAGTGAACCGGAGGCCTGTCACGCGTTTCTGGACAAAGCTGTTGATGCTGCGCTCGCGCAACTTAAACAGTTGGACGCGGCGATCGGGGACAGCTGCATGACCCTCGGGATCGCGGATGACATGGGGGATACGCGCGGGATTACGATCGGACCGGATCTCTGGCGCCAGATCTACAAGCCGCATTACAAACGACTGTTCAGCGAGTGGCACACGATCACGAAGATGAAGATCAATCTGCACTCCTGCGGGTCGATGGTGGAGCTTATGGATGATCTGATCGAGTGTGGTGTAGACATCTACAATCCCGTTCAGATATCAGCCAACCATATGGAGCCGGATGCATTGAAGGCCCGCTTTGGCAACCGGATCGTCTTTTATGGAGGGGTGTTCGATGCCGTGAACCTCCCCATTACGACGGCGCCGGAGGTGGTATACGAAACGGTAACAGCGAATATCAGGACGTTCAGCGCGAATGGAGGGTATATCTTTGCCGGGGTGCACAATCTGCCTGGTGATATTCCGGAATCACACCTGCAGGCGATTCTGCAGGCCTATCGCGATTGTCGCGATGACCCCGGCCTGTCTAGGGAAGGCGGCTAGATTCCGGGCAGTCACAGCTGATTTGCCACAGGGGTTAGATTGTTGAAACTCGGAGAGGGGATTCTACCACAGGGCACAGAGTGGAAAGGTTATTGCGCAGGTCGAATTTATCATACGGCTTTGGACGGCATGGCTTGAATGTGGTGGGCTGTATATTATGTATTCCGCAGCAGATACGCACCCCGCGTGATTCTTTCCAGTAGCCCCTGCTTCTGCCAGCGACTGATGTTCACCAACACCGAACACCGATGATATCTTCTTATTCTCTTCACTCCCTTCCAACCGTCAGCCGTAATCGTCGTCCGTAATCGTAAACCGGTATATGTGCGGTCGGGTGGCGATTATGGACGACGATTACGGTGGACGAGGGGAGAGGCGCAGACAACCGTTAGAAGAGCTCAAGCAGTGTCTGGTTCATGGTTTGCGGTTCGAATGGTTTGAGGTAGCCTTTGTCCTCGGGGAGGATCTCTTCCATTCTTGCGGTGACTGCAAGCTCATCACAGCGTTCATTCTCGGCATGCCCTGCGTGTCCGGCGACCCATTGCATGACG
>CAZAKU010000131.1:0-10184 GCA_964485765.1 uncultured Lentisphaerales bacterium | reverse complement strand
GGGTTGACGAGGTTGTGATTCGTTTACGCGAAGGCTACGGCCTTCCCAATCGTTGCCGTCGGTTGCCTGAATTGCTTTCTCGGCTTCCTCTTTTTCAGGCATCTCCACGAAACCGAAGCCGCGTGAGCGTCCGGTGTCACGGTCAATTATAACCCGTGCGGATGTCACCGCGCCATAGGCTTCAAACAATTCGCGGAGCTCATCATCTCCCGTATTATACGGAAGGTTACCGACGTAGATGTCCATACTGGAACCTCATTGAAACGTGCCATAAAACTTATCACTCATGACCTTTCCGGCACCTTGGCACCTGATGCGAATTGGTCTGGTTACTGTGCAACCGGAATGAATGGTGACAGAGTTTTATGATAAAGGGAAGGTAGGAATGCGATTTTTTTCATTTTTTTTGTAAACAAAGCCAAAATGAGCCTTTATTAGCTGCTTCAAGGCTGATTTTGACAGTATCCCATTGGGTTTTTCTGCTGCCAGAGCCATGTATCGGCGCACATTTCTTTAATTCCAAGCTCGGATTGCCAGTTCAAATCCTCTTTTGCGTGGTCTGGATCGGCATAACAGGATGCAACATCACCCGGTCGCCGTGGGGCCATTTTATAGGGGATCCGGATTCCGCATGCCTCGGAAAATGCCTCTACCATTTCGAGTACGCTGTACCCCTGGCCGGTGCCGAGGTTGTATGTGTTAATTCCGCCATTTGTGAGCAGGTGATCCAGCGCCTTCAGGTGTCCGTTGGCGAGGTCTACCACATGTATATAGTCGCGAACACCCGTGCCGTCAGGTGTGTTGTAGTCGCTCCCGAATATGCGTAATTTTTCAAGCTTTCCGACGGCAACCTGAGAGATATACGGCATCAGATTGTTGGGTATACCGTTGGGGTCTTCGCCGATAAGTCCGGACGCATGTGCACCTACAGGGTTGAAGTATCGCAGCAGTGTGATTCCCCAGCGCTCGTCAGATGCATGCAGATCACGTAAAATCTCCTCTATCATCAGCTTGGTGCGTCCATAGGGGTTGGTGGCGTGGAGCGGGAAGTCTTCTGTTATTGGAACAGTTGCAGGGTCGCCATATACCGTTGCCGAGGAGCTGAATACAAGATTGAACACATTAGCTTTCCGCATAGCCGATAACAGGTTCAGCGTCCCTGTTATGTTATTGTGATAGTAGTGCAGCGGTATTGTGGTTGATTCTCCAACGGCTTTCAGCCCGGCAAAATGGATGACCGCATCAAATTTTGAGGTGGAGAAGAGCTGGTTCAATGCATCTTCATCCAGCAGGTCAGACTCGAAGAAGGGGAAGTCACGCTGTGTGATGCTTTTCACCCTTTTCAGCGATTCCTCTTTGCTGTTGCAGAGGTTATCGATTACCGCGACATCATGCCCCGCATTCAGGAGTTCAATGCAGGTGTGGCTTCCGATATAACCGGCTCCGCCGGTGATTAGGATATTCAATGCTCTTCTCCATAAGGTTGTTCGTGCACAGGCGCTTGGCGTATGCGTGGGTATGTGTAGTATCTTTTCTGATATTCGTCAAGTCTGCTCGAGGTCTGGGTGAGTCTGGGTTGTCGTGTGATATACGGCAAATCAGCGCAGTTGCCGGGTACGTCCATCCTTATGCCCTGTCCTGATCTCGTTCGGTCATACGCTTAAAGGGCTGTCTCTAAAGTAAACTCTTCGGTGAACCCCTCTATTCATTTCGCCCTGCAGCGCAAGCGAGATACGCCTGCTTTGTTGATTTCAGCATCTCATCTAGAGTGAAGTTCTGCTTCAGGTGCTGTTCCGCCGAGTTCATGAGTCGTGATCTTAGCTCGCCGTCATTGAGAATGTGCCTCAAAGCGTCGGCCAGCTCTTGCGGGTTTTCGGGCGGAACCAGTAGCCCGGTGTGGTCGTGTTTGATGATCTCAGGTATCCCGCCGACATTTGAAGCAATAACGGGCCGCCTTGCCGCCATTGATTCCAGAATGCTGTATGGGCAGCCCTCCCAGCGCGATGGCAGTACCATAATGCTTGCCTGCGAGAATAGCTCGGTGGGGTCATCCGTGGCAGGTATAAAGTCGACACTTGCCTGTATATTCAAACTGCAGGAGAGCTTCCGTAAGGCCCGGTCGTCACCACCTCCCTGTAGAATAATTCTTGCATTGGGATAGTGCTTTTTCAGCTGAACCAATGCCTTTAGTGCAACGTCGTGGCCCTTCTGTCTGCAGTAGCGTGCACGCAGGCCTATTACGGGGGGAGGATTTGCGGGAAGAGGCGCAACAGTGTTCTGCGATGCGGCATTAATGCCGTTATGAATGACAAGCGAAGGTGGCATTTTTCGCCTGAAAGTGTTTTGTGCGACCCTCTCTCCATGATGCGATACCGATATCAGCATACGGGTGCGGCTTGCAACTATACGCTCAAGTATCATGTAAAGGAGATGCTTCATGCTACCAGTTTTCATCTCAAATGGCAGTACATGCGGTGTGTGAATTACCGGTATCTTCAGCTTCGATGCGGCTATACGCCCCAGAAACCCGGCCTTTGCACTGTGGGTGTGGACCAGATCGGGGCGCTCTTTTCGGAGCTGCCTTTCGATTCTCATCAGTGCCTGTGCATCCTGCAGGGGAGCAGGGCGCCGGCACATGTCTACCCGCTTTAGGTTGATTCCCCTCTGTCTGAACCCTTCAAGGTCTACATTGAACTGCGGGTCACGACGGTCGGCGTAGAGCAGGGAGAAATGGCATTGGCTGCTTTCCAGCCCCAGCATAAGATCACGCAGGTGGCGACGCGTGCCACCTGTCGTTGCTTCAATGATCTGAGTGATCTTCATTACTGTGTGCCGGTAGATTTGTTGCGACGGCGTTTGAGCGCCCATGAAATCATCATACGTGGTTCATCAATTCTTAGCAGCAGAAATCCCGGGATCAGGATTACAACAGTAGCTAATCCTCCCGTAAGCAGCGTTGGAATGGCTGCTGTCCTTTCCGCGTTCAGTCCCGGGATTGACGGCATTACGAAGCCACTCAGGCTGACCGCCCTTGCAGCGAAAAATGCACCTGCGGCACATGCTAAACCCAAAACCGAGGTACGCAGCAGGAATGAGAGGGTTGGCATCAGAGGGAAAACCGGCGCACTGCGCCGCATTAGCAGTATGAGCGTGACACACTTCAGTGTTCTTGTGAGGGTAAAGCCCGCAGCTACCAGAGCAATTGCCCATGCTCCATGCAAACCGAGCTGTACAATCCCAAAGTAGGTTATATGCATGCTGAGGTATGAGAAAATGATTCCTGTAACAGAAATTGCCACCGTTCGGCGGTCGGCAAAGAACGCCTGCATAAGCATTGCCTCCAGCGCAGCCGCGGGAAGACAGATGATATAGAAAGACATGGAAATTGAGGTGAGTTTAACTGCCGTATCCCCGAACTCACCACCTTGGAAGAGAAATTGTGTTATAGGTGTGCTCAGAGCCGCGACAATGCAGGCTGCAGGGATAAGGATCGACAGCACCATTCGGCCGGAGCCGGTGAGCGTATCGGCCAGCTCCTGCCTGTTTTCGCGGTTGAACATATCGCAAAAAAAGGGGAAAAGCGCTATGGCTATAGTGTATGGCAGTATTACGCTTATGGCATCATACAGTCTTTTGCCGTACTCATTGGCCTGAATAAGTCCGCTTTCGCTGAGAGTACTCAGCACTGATATATTGTTGAACAGGTCGCGTACTTTGGCGAAGACAATGCCGATAATCAGGGGAAGCGCCAGAATAGAGAACTCACGCAGAAGTTTTTTGTCAAACCGGGGTAACTGAATCAAAAGTTTGATCTTGTCCCGAAGTCCCAGCAGGTGAGTTGCCAGTTTTGCCAGGCTTCCCACCAGCAGACCAATTATCAGCATGTCTAATCCGCCGCCGAGCAGGGCTATTCCTACACCGACGAATGCAATGGCGCAAAGCTTCCAGACCGCATCTCCAAATGCCGCCAGAAAGAAGCGTTTGTACGAGTTAAGTAACATGTATGTGGTTGACCCGAGAGAGAGTCCGAAAAGGGCAGGTGCCAGTTTTCTGAGGTTGCTTACAGCCAGGGCGTATTGCTCCGGGTTGCTGGTTTCATTCCACGACTTAAGGGTTACAATCTTGGCTATTTCCTCAGGGAAGATGAGTAACATTGAGACCAGCAGTATAAGCAGAAGCATGTGAATCGTAAGTATCCCGCGTGCAAATCCCCAGGCATGCTTCTCTCCATGCTGCTCCTTTTCGCGTACAAAAATAGGGAGGAAGGCCGGGCCGATGACCTCTTCAAGGGTGAAGAATAACCCGAGAATACACCCCTTGAAGGCAAAAGAGTAGATGGCTTCATAGGGGGCGGCAGGTATGTAATGCCCCATAATGATGCTCTGAAGCAGTCCGGCAAACTTGAATATGATGTGTGCCACACCCACCATGACGGTCGCCCGCACGATTTTGTTGGCCAGTTTGCCTTTTTCTTTTGCTTCAGTCATTGTAGCGGGGCCTTGTCATGGTTGCATGAGTAGGGGCCGATAAACGCAGGGATGCGCTCTTCGGCCCCGTAATGTGCAGCGTCGATTGTTATGAAATCTGTGATGCTACCAGATCGCCGACTTCTGTAGTACTGTAACCCATGCGACCGGCTGCCAGACTGTCGAGCTTGGGCGTTATGGATGACACTGTATTTTCAATGCTCTTTGCAGCCTCTGTTTCTCCAAGTTCATCAAGCATCATCGCGCCGGCACAGATTGCAGCCAGAGGGTTGATGACATTCTGCCCAGTGTATTTCGGGGCTGAACCACCAATAGGCTCGAACATGCTGATCCCCTCGGGGTTGATGTTGCCGCCTGCAGCGATACCCATGCCTCCCTGTGTTATGGCTCCGAGGTCTGTGATTATGTCGCCAAACATGTTTCCCGTTACAAGAACATCGAACCACTCCGGGTTCTTTATCATCCACATGCAGGTTGCGTCTACATGATAGTAGTCACGTTGAATTTCGGGATAGTCGCTTTCGCCCATGTTGTTGAAGGTTCTCTCCCAAAGGTCGAAAACATAAGTCAGTACGTTTGTTTTGCCGACAAGACCCAGTGTGTTGCGTTTGCCGCGTTTACGGGTGTATTCAAAGGCATACTTCAAACAGCGTGCTACCTGATGGTGAGTGTAGATCATGCTCTGCACTGCGACTTCATTCTCGGTGCCCTTCATGCTGAACCCGCCGCTGCCGGTATAGATTCCGCCGGAGTTTTCGCGGACAACAACGTAGTCGATCTCTTCCGGGCCTTTACCTTTGAGAGGAGTCTCCACACCGGGGAACAGTTTTACAGGACGAAGGTTGATGTACTGATCCATTTCAAATCGCAGGCGAAGAAGGATGCCCTTCTCAAGTATTCCGGGCTTTACGTCGGGATGCCCGATTGCTCCGAGGAGAATAGAGTCAAAGCCGCTTAGGTCAGAGACAGCACTGTCGGGCAGTATTTCATTTGTCCGAAGATAGCGATCTCCACCGAAATCGAAGTCTGTGAACGAGAGGGTGAAATCGAATTTACGCGCGGCACATTCAAGCACCTTCACGGCTTCACGGGCCACTTCCGGTCCGGTGCCATCTCCGCCGATAACTGCAATCTTGTAGCTGTTTGACATGTTAGTGTATCCTTATATTCCGGCATGTTGTCGAAGCTGCAAACGGATGCCGGGCTCCCGTCTCGCAGCAGTTCCATACACCCTACGCCAGATGCGCAATATCGGGCAAGAAGAAGTTGTTACTCCAGAAATACGTGTATTGTACCATGGGTATCCGAAACGGCTGAGAGAAAGCTCATGAGCTCACCGTGGGTTACCTCTCCTTCGGTAAATATCAGCAGCACATCCATCGAATCATAGCTGATTTTTTCTTTTTCCGGAGGTTTGTAGGCCTTGATCTTTTCACTAAGCTCTTTTCCCGAGGCTACGTCATGGGAGACGGTGTTGAACTCGGGTTTGCTGGCTCCCGGCTTCCAGTTAGGTTCATGGCGCACCATCTTTCCCTTTATTGCGCCTGCATCGTTGCTCAGGTGCAGTTCCCACGGTTGACGGAAGCGTTTTTCGCGGTCGCTCCATTGTTCGTTAGGCATGAATGCGCGGTAGTAGAGCTGCCCATCCTCCGGCGGCTCAATGTTTACGCTTTCACTCTTCTCAAGGAGAAGCATAAATGATGCAACTTTTTTGATGTCTGACAGTGGGACGTCCGGCATGAAATTGATGGTGATATAGGCGTCTTTGCCCATATCTCCTAATATGCGTAACTGCCCAATGACGCTGTTTAGCGTCTCCTCTTTGCCCTTTTGGGTTCCTTTTGGTGTAGTGAGCTTGAATGAGAGATTCTCCGGGTTATTTGCATCCGGTTCGCGGGCGCTTACGGTTAGAGTCAATTCCTCCACCCCGGCGTCTTCACCCCTGCCGGTTTCAGCTTCAAAGATAATGGTTACGAGGCTGTTTGCCGCAAGTGCATATTCACCGTTGATGGTGTGAGACTGGTAGACCTGATCCTGGCTGGCCTGTCTGGGTACGTCAAGGACGGTAACCGGTGTATTGAACATCGAAACCACGGCGTGTGGTTCATATATATCAGCACCGTACTCTCCCTTGTCTGTTTTGAAAGAGCCTCCGAACACAAAACCCTCTTCCGTCAGGGTGCTGTCGGTTCCGGTATCGGTAATGAGTTTTTCGATCCGGGCGGTTTCATTGTCTTCAAATCGGATGCTGACCTTTACCCTGTCGCCCTTTGCCTGATAGCGCAGTTTGCGCGGGTTGAAGGGCGCTCCTGCACGCAGCTCGATGAACTCCATTGCTGCATGCACGTCGCTCGGCTTGGCATGAGCCCATAGTAGCGCCTCGTATCTGTGTGCGCTGTTGGTGGCGATAATAAGAAACTCGGCAGTGTCTCCTGATGAGAGACCGGTGCTCTCTCCCACTACCTCTACAATGCCCTTTTCGTTGTCGGCAACCAACCCCGACCTAGCCATGATGTTGGGGTTGTCTGCGTAAAGTTCTTTGTTTTTCTCGTAAAGCTTCAGCACCTCCTCACCCTTCTTTGGCATCTCTGTTCCGGGGGCCTGTGCCAAAAGGTATGACGGGGAAAGCTGAAGTATGCCGACAAGTGCTATTGTGGAGTACGCGAGTATGATCTTATTTTCGATAAAGTATGAGATAGGGCGCATATGAGATTCTTTATAGTTTTCTTTTACGATACGTATGTTCCACATTGTATTATCTGTTAGTGCCCGATTGCAAGAGGCTTTTGCGCTGCAGGTCATTTATCTCCAGAATGTGCTCTTCCTCGGACAATTTAGATCTTGGCCCATTAGCCCTCCACGCGGAGGATGGCATTGCACCGCCAAGTTGTGTAGGGGAGGGATTCTTTTAACCGCGGATAGGGACGGATATACACGATGGGAGGGGAGGGGGGCATCTCCGTGAAATACCCCACCTTGCTTTGTTACGCGGCGCTGTTGTATAGTCGCTGTCATCGCACAATAGAAAGGTATATGGAGGTTATATGAAGTCTGATCTGCTGATCCCAGTCCGTAAAATTCGCAAAACATCCGGTGAGTTCAAGTGGCCGTCATCGGCAGTGCTGTGCAGCCCTTTCAGTGAAGACCATCTGCCTTTGTCGCAGCTGAAAAAAACATTAAAAGAGCAGATTGGAACGACCTCGCGTCTCTCTAGAAATTACCAGAAAAATTATGATCTCGTTGTCCGGCGCCATAGCAGCTTCAACGATATGGAAGGTTACAGCATTGAGATTGCTCCGGACGGAATCGAAATTCTTGCACCAACATCAACTGCCGCATATTATGCAGTTCAGACTCTGCGGGAATTGGTTCGTGTTAACGGAAGGAGTATTCCCTGCTGCAGAATAGATGACGCGCCTGATTTCCGGCGCAGAGGGATCTATCTGGATTGTTCGCGCGGCAAGGTGCCAACTGTCGACACCCTGAAGCTGCTTGTGGAGTATCTGGCTTCAATGAAGATTAACGAGCTGCAGCTTTATGTGGAGAACGTTTTCACCTTCAAGAAGCACCCTGCAATCGGTCGTGGCTTCAGCTCCTTCACCCCGGAAGAGCTTCTGGCTGTGCAGGATCACTGCAAATTACATCATGTCAGCTTTGTTCCGTCGCTAACCAGCTTCGGTCACTTTGAGAAGATCCTGCGATTGCCTGAGTATGAGCACCTGGCTGAAGTTGAAGGTGCCGGTACTTTGTGTCCTACAGATCCCGGGTCAATTAAGTTGGTTGCCGACATGTACTCTGAGTTCCTGCCCCTTTTCGAGGCGGATGATTTCAATGCCTGCGGCGATGAACCCTGGGTTCTGGGTAAGGGGAGAAGCAAGAGAAGGGCAGATAAGGTCGGGGTAGGGCGGGTATATATCGATTTCGTTAAGAAACTTCATAAGCTTTGTGAGAAACATGGCAAGCGTATGAATCTCTGGTCCGATATTGTTTTGAACCATCCTGAAGTCATCGCCGATATACCCCCCGATATTGTTATGCTGAACTGGGATTACAATGCCAAAGGCAGCCGGATTCCTCGTACACATGAGTTTGTTGATGCAGGTCTGGATGTGGTTGTCTGCCCGGGAACTAACTGCTGGTCGTCGCATGGAACCCGTTTGCAGACAGCAATAGATAATGTGAGTGTCTTTGCAAAAGAGGGGCGCAAGCAGCATGCCGATGGACTTCTGAATACCGACTGGGGCGATGGCGGAAACAGGAACCCGATCGGTTCCAGTTTCCATGGCTATGCACATGGTGCGGCACACTCATGGAACGGAGCCGCTGTTGATGACGGTTCATTCACCGAGACATTCTGTTACCATGTTCTGGGTACAACCAGTAAGCGGGTAGTTAAGCTTGTGCGTGATCTGGGAGCTGTTGAGGAGTTAACTGACGTTAAGCCTTATCACGTTAACGGTGTTAAGATCGAGAAGTCTGAATCTTACCCACTGAAGCTCTCTCCGGTATCACCAGTCTTGGCGAGTGCGGCGCTGGCAGAAAATGCAGATTTAACTGGAACCCGAAAGGTGCTTAGGTCTCTCTCTAAATCTGAAGATGTCGTGAGGTCTATCAAAAAACCGGGAACGGTAGCACGCCTTGTGCTGGAAGATCTGGAGCTCGCTGCGGAGCTGGATAAGCTTGGGTGCAGTAAGCTCACGATTATGGATCGTTGCCGTAATGGTAAGGCTGTTGAAGCAGCGGAATACCGGGCTATCGAGCGAATGACAATCAAGACAGCCAAAATGTTCGAGAGAAACTGGTTGGCACGTAATAAGATGTCACGCCTGAAAGATAATATGAAGATCTTTACAGCAGGGCAGCGTGAGCTGGCTAAACTCGGCAAGAAATAAGCATATAATCTGTCCCGGTCGCCCGGATATTTCATGAAAAGATCCGGGTCGGGACTATTCCGCATCATTGCACAAAAAAGGGTCGGTTGCCTCGCGGCAACCGACCCTTGAGTATTCGAATCTCTATTGTTTAGAGGTCGTTAGGTGAAACGTAGTCACCCTTGGCTGCGCGCAGCGCCTCAAGGCGTTCACGTTCAGCTTTCATCTCAGTCTTCATCGACTCAGGAGTATCCTGCACCTTGGTGCTGTAGATCTCATCCATGCGGTCGAGTTTGGCGATTACCTCAGGAATGTTAACAGTGAACTGCTCAACATACTGCTCCTGGGTGTACTCTTCGTTACGTACTTCCTTGAAGAGGCGCTTGAGATCCTCGTACTTGGGAATACGGCCATAACCGGCGTCGACAGCATCGACTTCATCATGTACGCGGAGTTCCATCCACTTGACCCACACGCCCTTATCCAGCTTCCCGTTAAGGAACTCGCCGTCAGCTTTGCGGAAGTAGTTAGTTCCGAAGACCTTTGGACGCTTGATATCCTTGGCGAAGTCGAGGTTGTTCTGGATGTAGCGGCCAACACTCATTGAGAGGAAGTCCATGTTAGACATAACATTCCACTTACGAACACCTTCCGCACCAATTGTTGCAGCGGTTGTTTCGGATTCGAGCGTAGCACCCATCATGCAGACACCGTGTTCCCAGCTGTAAGCTTCGCGAACAGGTACGCTTGTGTCGCTGTCACGGCCACCATAGATGATGCCGCCCATCGGCAGACCCTTTGGGTTGTCCCAATCTGGGTCGGCATT
>CAZAKU010000130.1:0-5702 GCA_964485765.1 uncultured Lentisphaerales bacterium | reverse complement strand
GTGTTAATGAATCCCGCGACAATACCGGCACCAACCACAAGAAAGTATGTATACCATTCCAACGTTCCATCTCCACTTAGATTAATGTGGCTCGTTTATCTAGAAAAGAGAGTGAAACCTAGCAGAAATGAGCTGTTTTGTAACGGATTAATAAGAAAATCAAAGAATAACTAAAAAAGTAAACTTTGTCTTGCAAAGTACTTTCCGGTGTGTGATGCTACGGGGCATGGAGATTATAGCTGATCTTAAGAGGGTGTGCGGTGGTGATTCTCATACGCTTGACGAGTGGACCAAGGGGCCGGTGCGTAATTGGCTGGCATGTCTGTTTGTTATAGTTGTGGGTGCCGGTATTTACGGCTTCACTATTGGCATCTGGCGTGCTCCGCTGCAGGGCCTTTTTGCAGCTTTGAAGTTTCCTATGCTTATTCTTCTTACTACTCTGGGAAATGCTCTGATCAATGGAATGCTGGCCCAGCTTTTGGGACTGAATGTCTCGTTTAGGCAATCGGCACTGGCGATTCTCACAAGTTTCGCACTGGCGGGCCTGATCCTGGGAGCTCTGGCGCCGGTTGCGCTCTTTGTGACCCATAATACTCCTGCTCTCAGCTCCGAATCCCGATCGGTGGCACATGCGGTGACGCTTCTGATGCACGTTCTTATGATCGCGTTTGCCGGGATAGTGGCTAATCTGAGGCTTTTCAAGCTGCTATGTCATATATCAGGTACAAAGACACTGGCCAGGCGGGTTCTTGTTTCATGGTTGGCTGTTAATTTTCTGCTTGGTTCGCAACTTGCCTGGAATTTGCGTCCATTTATAGGTGCCCCTGCTCTTGAGGTCCAGTTTCTGCGTCCGGAAGCCTTTAAAGGCTCTTTCTATGAATCAGTTTATTACTCAGCTCGCAATGTTATGCGGGCGTTAGCACCCGAAAATGAAAAAAGGAGAGAAATGCCATGACGACACCGGAAAATGTTCCCCAGACACCCCCCCCGCACCCTGTCGATGTGCCCAAACAGAATGGCTCGATGGAGGAGAGAGCCGCACAATATATAAGGAAAGTCTCTGCGCCGAGACCTGGCAATGTGAGGAATATGCCCGAATATGGTCCGCTTGAGGAGGCTACCGGTAATGCAGGGGTAATGGGCGCACTATTGAAGTATCCCGGGCGAGTTGCCTATGAGCAGCAGCAGCGGGAGGGGATGCACCGCACCTTGCCGTATCTACTGCTCTTCCTGGCTGGCATGGCGTTATATGGATTGGTTATGGGCTCCTTCTCCGGCGGTGCTCAATGGTTTTGGTCTCCGATCAAGGTCGTGGGCGGGATATTGCTGAGTGCGGCAATATGTTACCCGAGTCTGTACATATTCGCCTGTCTCAGTGGTGTCGAAATAAGTGCTGCGGCTGTAGCCAGAGTCTTTCTCTGTTCAGTGGCACTCATCTCGCTACTGCTGGTGGGGCTTTTGCCGGTTACATGGGTATTCTCTACCTCTACCGAGTCGGTTGCGTTCATGGGCTTTCTGCATCTTCTCTTCTGGGCGGTGAGTTTTATATTCGGGATTCGATTTCTTCTCATGAGCTTTAAGCTCATACGAGGTGCTTCATGTCCGCATCTCGTGCTGTGGGTCCTGATCTTCACTATGGTGACTCTTCAGATGAGTACAACACTGCGCCCGATACTGGGTTCAGGAGAAAAGCAGTTTACAACTGAAAAGAAATTCTTTCTGGCACATTGGGTAGAAACGCTGGAATCATCTTCCAGTAGCACCACTACTGGAGGATCACAACGTCATCGCAGGAGCGAACCTCTTTTATGATAATATCTGGACAGAGCATGATAATCGCCTGGATCAGATCGGCGCCAGCATTGAGCTGCTCAGTCGATGAGACACAGACCGATATTCCTCCTGTTTGTCGTGTGCGCCTTGATGAAGATGGCAATACAATCGTTGTCTGCGAGTGATTGTACAAGCTACTCTTTCTGCACACAATAAGGGGCAAATTTAGTCGCTCTGTTGCCAGCGGTTATCTCAGGGCGTCACAACTTCCTGTTTGACGGCGGTTAGTGCTTCTTGTAGATTCTGCTTTTCTGTACTTTCTATACTTTGTGGGCAGTGGAGCTGGGGAATTCTTTATGAGAAATAACATTAGAGGCTGTATCACTCTGGCAATATTACTTTTAATGACTGCAGGGTGCGTTACATCGGGTAAGCAAAAATACCCATTACCCTCTTTGGTAGGAGGGGAGGTACACTTCCCTGTACTGGAGGTAACTGATGTTCCTCTGAGCAGTGTATTGCGATATATACAGGTTGAGGCCAACAAGATGCTGCCTGATGGGGCGAAGCTCTCAGTTGTTGTCCATATTATCGACGAAGGCAGAGAGCTCCTTTTTCCGGTTTGTGATGTGATTACTCTGACAGAGGGCGGCGACAACAGCGCTTCCCGCCTGACATTTTATATGGAGGATGCAGGGCTCACAGAGATTCTCTCCGAGATATCATCACGTACAGGCATGAAGTATATGTTTGTTAAGAATCGTATCGATGTTAAGCATCCCGCCTTTGTCTCACGCGCCGAGGTCGATCAGAAATTTAATGGGAAGAGTCGCTAGCCCGGATATTGAATACGCGAGCATGTTATAACGACAGAATACCAGAGAGTGGGAAACATATATTTGTGAAAGCTAAAGAATCTTTGAGTGCTACCGAATCATCAATGTTTGAGGGGGTGGCACGTGCCGCGTTTGCCAACCCGTTTGCCGAGGAGCGTGCCGAGATTGACAGGCTGCTTGTAGGTGCTTCTCCGGATGCTTCACGCTCTGAGGTGCTGTCGGCATTGATATCTCACGTATCGGCAGAGGTTGGCAAGCTGCGCAGTCGCGGACTGGCCGATCTTAGGCGTCATCGGGGTGCTGACCGTGCGAATATACGTCTATCACTTCTCTTCTATCTATTCCATCACGTGTGCGGCGATTTTGATAGTCTGGTTCAGGATCAGATCAGTTCAGGTGATGATCCCTGCCCTGTACCGTTTGCCCGTGATGTACTGAATGAGATGGCTGCCTTCGGGCTTGGGGTAGAGGAATCAGAACGTGCTTTTTCTGCGTTCTTCCAGCTACGCAGAGCATATTTCTTTATAGCCGAAGGCCTGGTGGGAAGCAGCAGATGTATGCGCAAGTTGCGTGAACAGCTGTGGCAGAATGTGTTCACACATGATGTGGGTTGGTATGATTCGGTGCTCTGGAACAGGATGGAAGACTTCTCTACACTGATTCTGGGCGAGACAGGCTCCGGCAAGGGCGCCGCCGCAGCTGCAATAGGGCGCTCTGCGCACATCCCTTATGATTCGCGGCGCGGCTCTTTTAAAGAGAGCTTCACGCGTGCATTTGTCTCTCTTAACCTTTCGCAGTTTGCCGAGGGTCTGCTTGAATCGGAACTGTTCGGGCACCGCAAGGGTGCATTTACCGGAGCTATCGAGAAGCATGAAGGTGTTCTTTCATCATGCAGTCGCTACGGGGCAGTATTTCTCGATGAGATCGGGGATGTCGGCCTGCCTGTACAGATAAAGTTGCTTCAGGTTCTGCAGACGCGTACCTTCTCGCCGGTTGGCAGCCATGAGCAGAGGCGCTTCGATGGGCGTATAATTGCCGCTACAAACCGTTCACTGGGACGGTTGCGTGAAGAGGGTTCATTCAGAAACGATTTTTATTACAGGCTCTGTTCGGATGAGATATATATGCCCGCACTCAGGACGCGGCTCGCAGAAGATACTACCGAACTGAAGCAGATGGTTTCGCATATTCTCGGGCGCCTGTGCGGTGATGCCGGTAGCGAACTGATCGATCCGGTGGTGCAGTCGCTGCGCAAATCCCCCGGTGATGGCTATGCCTGGCCGGGTAACGTGCGGGAGCTCGAGCAAGCCGTACGCAGGGTTCTGCTGCGCGGATGCTATGAGGGCGATCGTTGCGGCAGTACCTCCCCGGACGGCTCTGCGGCGTGGCTCTCGCAGCTTGCAGAGGGCGATGCGGACGGAGACTGTATGGATGCCCGTGCGCTGGTCGCCGAGTACTGCCGCGCACTGTATACCCGCTTTGGTAATTACGGACAGGTTGCCCGGATAACCGGTCTGGACTGGCGTACTGTTAAGAAGCATGTAAGCCGTGTGAACTAACCTGCTTATTTCACGAGCAGAGAACTCCTCGCTTCATAAAGCACTTCGCGGCCCGCTGTCGGTCATCACCGTATGGCTGCTTTATCAGAGGCGACAGGTGCGCAGGTCGGTAACAAATATTGCTTTTGCTCCAAGTTCCGAGAGTTCATCCATTATGCGGTTGATATCGCGGCGCTGAATCATAGATTTTACGGCAACCCATTTATCGCGGGTAAGCGGCGCGATCGTGGGCGCCTCTATCCCCGGTGTGAGGGTGCAGGCTGCGTCGAGCTGCTCCCGGGCGACATCGTACTCGATCATGGCGTAGTTACGGGCCAGAAGAATTCCCTGCAGGCGGCTCAGCAGCCGCCGGACTTCGTCGCCCTGCGGTATGTTGTTGCGGGCGATAACCACAGCTTCCGATTCAAGTATAGGTTCACCAATAGTCTTTAGGCCGGCTTCCACCAGAGTGCGCCCCGATTCCACGACATCGGCAATAGCATCGGCTACACCCAGCTGAATCGATATTTCAACGGCGCCATCAAGGCGGATAATACGGGGGTTAATGCCTCTGCGTTTCATGTCGTTGCGTACCAGAGTTGGGTAGGATGTGGCAATCCGCATCTCTCCGAACTGGTCGGGTGTAAGATCGCTCTCTTTGGGCAGGGCATAAAAGAAGCGGGAACGCCCGAAACCCAGAGCCAGCAGCTCCGTTACATCGCTCTCTGAATCTATCGCCAGATCCCTCCCGGTGATACCCAGGTCAAGGGTTCCGTTGCCAACGTAGATGGCAATATCACGTGGACGAAGGAAAACAAACTCGGTGTTGTGTTCGGAATCGCGCATTATCAGTTCGCGTCCATGGCGACGACAGCGGTAACCCGCGCCACGCAGAATGTCGATTGCCCCTTCGGAGAGGGAGCCTTTGTTGGGTATTGCAATGGTAAGCATGGTAATATTTCTCAGAGGTGATGGTATATTTCGTCCGGAGAGATGTTGCAGGCAAGCATCATAACCTGAAGATGGTAGATTAGTTGCGAGATCTCTTCGGCCGTTTCATCTTTGCTTTGGTACTCCGCCGCCATCCAGACTTCGGCGGCTTCCTCTACAATTTTTTTGCCGATTGTATGCTTTCCGGCGGCCAACGCGCGTACGGTGCCCGATTCCGGGTCTTTGGCTGCGGCTTTCTCTTTCAGCTCATTAAAAAGTTGATCGAATGTTTTCATATTACCTGATGGGTTGCCTGTAATGACGTCAAAAACTGTGGTGGGAGAACCTAAATATGATGCAGGAGAATGGGGGAGAGGTAAAGAATGTAATCATTCCACCCCCTAAGAATCCATGTAAAGTCTTGCTATATAGGCGTTATCTCCGCCGCACGGCTATATATGGATTGAAGGGTAAGTGTAAATACTGTACAAAGTTGGCGTACGGTATTCAGTGTTTGCAGCGGGAGTGAAGAAGAATGGCAGAGTGTCCTAAATGCGGTATAGCGTTGAACAGGATGGACTATGACGGCATAAGGACGTTCCAGTGCCGTGATTGTGGAGGTCAG
>CAZAKU010000129.1:0-3185 GCA_964485765.1 uncultured Lentisphaerales bacterium | reverse complement strand
GTGTGATTCGGAGAGTTGACCCATCACCTGCCGCAGTGAAATCAGGTCGTCGTGGCGCATTGCCTCCTCTGCGGGCTGCCTGCTGGTGTCAGGAATGTCGCGTTCGTGCGAAACTCCGTTTTCATTGCAGATCTCAAGGGTGACGCTTTTCTTCCGACTGCGAATCATGTCGATAGCCCGATTCCTGGCAATTTGACAGAGCCAGGCAGAAAGAGCACTGTTGCGCCGCAGGCGTGGCAGAGACTTCCAGGCATGTAAATATGTGTCCATAACAACGTCCTCAGCCAGATCAGGCCCTATCAAACGGTATGCCACGGCATGAATCTTTTTCCGCAATGGTTCAAAAAGCTCGGTAAATGCCTCTATGTCGCCATTGCGGGCTTTTTCAAATAGAGATGTCACCCTATCATCCTGTCTAAGTATAAGACGTTATTGGTTCTGAAATATTCAATATTGGTTATTTATTCTCTTTGGCACCCAGCTTTTCTGACATGGCATTGATATCCAGTATATCTATGTCGAGAGTGGAGAGCGTCACATCTTTAAAGTTCAGGTTACGCGCAGCTTCCAGTGCTGCCATCGTACTTCCGCCTGCGCCGGCCAGAGCTGCGTTACGCAATCTTTCGCCCTCTGCTTCGGCTTTCTTAATTTTTCGCTCTCCATCTGCCCGTTTGAGTGCGACGATTCTGTCCGCATCGGCCTTCATCTGGGTAACATCCCGTGCGGCCTCGGCGTTGATTTTGGCTATCTCGAGGTCTGTCTGAGCCTTCATTCCAATCAATTCGGCCTCTTTTTTCCTCTCTACCAACTTTACCAGTTTCTCGGTTTCCGCTTTGATTACCTCAGTTTTACCCCGTTCTTCAGCGGCTTTTGCTTCGGATTTGTGAAGTTCCACCTCCTGATCAGCCAGTTTCTTCATGAGGATCTTCTTTTCGTATTCCGGATCGAACTGTACATCGCGAACAAGCACAGCGATTACTTCGATGCTGTTGTCGACAAGCGCTTCGGAGACATTTGAATGGACCGTCGCAGTGGTCTCCCGGCGGGCGGTGGGATTGTAAAAATCTTCGGTTTCCATCTGCCCGAACATACCCATACATGCCTGTTCCGCTTCATTGCGGACGATAACCTTGTAGCGATCGCGACTACCTGTATCCTGATAGACTTTGTAAGCCATGTTTGTTGCGATACGGTATTTTACTGTGACATCGAGTGATATTGCGTAGCCGTCGGCGGACTGGATCTTTATATCATCCGCTCCTGTTCGTGATCCCTCACCGGGTTGACGTGTCATCTCAAGAGTCTGTACGGTGGAATCGAATATTTCCCAGCGATCAATGGGGCCGAGATCGCGGTGCCATCCGGGGCCGAAGTCTTTTTCGACCAGACCTTTTTTGCCGAAAACACCGAACTGCTGTATTCGTACACCAACCTTACCCATTGGTATATATATAGTGAGTGAGCGGAAAACGACAGCGGCTCCAACTATGAAGATGATTATGACGAGTGATATAGTTTTAAGTGTTTTCATTTGGCACCTCCGGTGCTGTTTAGGAAGTCATCCTGAAGGCGGTGTTCCATGCGTTTGGTATTGCCGTCTCGTGTAAAGGGTTGTCCGCTGATCTGTACCTGTTTCAGGCGCCGGGCGTATTCGAGTTTAACCATATTGCGTCCGCCTTCACCTTCGAGTGCCAGTTTAAGTGCCATAAGTCCGTCGGCTTCAGCTTTTTTGCTGGCCAATATGGCTAATGATTCCTGTTCCATCCTGTAGAGTGTTGCATCGGCGGCAATAGTATGTTCCTCATAGTAGGCTTTGGCATCTTTGCGTACACGGTCAGCTTCGGCTTCGGCAGAGATTATAAGCTGGGCCATCGTCCCTTCGTACTCTTCAACAGCCACATTCTTTTTATTATTTTCTACTACCAGTTGCGTTTCCTGTAGCTGTTTAGCTGCCAGAGCTTTACTTTTCTCCTCCTCTGCGCCCTGATCGGCCAGTTTTTTCAGTTTAATCATGGCCTCGTAGTCTTTGTAAAACCGGGGACGGCTCGGGATGAGGATATTATCGATCTCTATGCCGAAAGGTTGCAGACGTGAGTTGATATTTTTCTTTGCCATTAACATCTGTGCATCACGTTTGGCGGCATCATAGAATCCCTCGGTAGTGAGCACGCCGAGGTAGTCACGGCTCAAGGCACGGGTGAAGTCGCGTGCCCATTTGAGTTTAAAGGCATCTCCGGGGCCTGATGTGCGAAGCACCTCAGAAGCCATTTTCGGGATGATTCGATACATAACCTTAATATCCACATACACATCGCTGCCGTCGACGGTCTTTATCTTAAGGTCGTCGCGTCCGCTTCGGTCGCCCCGGCTAAGCTCCTGAGTCATATCGAGAGTCTGCAGGGTGTTATCGAGTATGAAGAATTCACTGAGTACTCCATTATATACCTGAGTACCTGATGTCAGGATGCGAATCTTCCCGGTTAGCCTGTTGAGGAGCATTCCCACCTCATCCGGCTGCACCTTTCCCACTCGGATGGTGGTCAGCAGGGCAAGCACCGTCAGAGCCAGAGCAATTCCGACCCAAAGTTTAGTACTCTTTGCGAATTCTATAATATCTTCCGGTTTAAAATCACCGATATTTGCCTGTTTCATTGTTACGTCTCCTAATTGACTTCACCTCTGAGCAAAACGGGTGGCTACAGCCCAGATGTCGTACAGTGTCTGTTAACACAGAGGATGTGTAAAGTGATTCCTTTCTTGGGGACGCTTGGGGACAGGCAACTTTTTTCAACTTTTTCTGGAAAATAGCCATTTCTTTTTCCTTAGGGGTATATACACAAAGGAGAATTGATATGACAATGGCACGAAAACATACTGTTAAAGAGGGCCAAAGGGGTGTGTATCACTGCATGTCGCGCTGTGTGCGCCGCGCCTTTCTTTGCGGGGATGATCCGTATACAGGACGAAGTTTTAAGCACCGCCGAAAGTGGTTGCAGAACCGTCTCCATAGAATCTCTCAACTGTTTGCAATAGATGTCCTTGCGTATAGTGTGATGACAAACCATTGGCACGTGGTTCTTCGCAATCGTCCGGATCATCTCGCAGAATTTAGCGATGATGATGTAGTCCGTCGTTGGCTGAGAATCTCGTCTAAGAGGAGGGACGGCACGGAGCAGGATAAGAAG
>CAZAKU010000128.1:0-3474 GCA_964485765.1 uncultured Lentisphaerales bacterium | reverse complement strand
AGGTGAGGGCCTCAGGGGGTATCCGTACACTGGATGATCTCCTGGCTTTACGAGCCGCAGGTGCCAGTCGTATAGGTGCAAGCGGAACAGATGTTATCCTCGATGAATGCCGGCGGCGTATAGCAGAATAATCCTCCATCTTCCCCGTTGTTGCCTGCATATGATCTCTATGATAATATGCCGTCTCCTTCTTTTAGGAGAGGGCGTATATCACTAATTTAGTATATCACTAATTCAGGTAGTAAAAATGACGTATGAGCAGGCAGTTAAGGTTCTGGCCGATAATGGACAGTCACAGATATTAAAGTTTTGGGAGCAGTTGAGTGAGTCGGAGCAGGTCTCGCTGCTATCGCAGGTTGATTCACTGAATTTTGACGCTATTGAACGCATGCGGGATATGCTTTTGTCGCCCTCAGATGATGCCGACGCTCCACAGGGAGAGGCGGAGCCGGTTGATGTTCTGGAGCTGGAGGGTGCAGAGCGTGCCGAGGCCGTTGCAGCCGGAGAGGATGCACTGAAGTCCGGCAAGGTGGGACTCGTGCTGGTTGCCGGTGGCCAGGGATCGCGTCTGGGGTATGATGGACCCAAGGGCTGTTACCCTGTGGGCCCCGTGAGCAACTGCTCCTTATTCGAGATTCACGCCCGCAAAGTTCTGGCTCTGGGGCGCAAGTACGGAGCTGAGGTGCCCTGGTATATAATGACAAGCCAGGTGAACAACAGGGCTACCATTGATTTCTTTGAGCAGAACAACTACTTCGGGTTGAATCTGGGGCAGGTCAAATTCTTTGTTCAGGGGATGTGGCCCGCTCTCGATCCCGAGGGCAAGATTATGCTCGACCTGCCTGGCCATATCTTTATGAGTCCTGATGGGCATGGTGGCACTATCTCCGCTCTGGCCGATACAGGTATGCTCGACGATATGTCCCGCCGCGGGCTCAAGACGCTCTTCTATTTTCAGGTCGATAATCCTATGGTGGAGATCGCTGATCCCGCATTTGTAGGTGTACACATTCTGCGTGATGCGCAGGTCTCTCTCAAGTTGTGCGCAAAGCGCGATCCTATGGAGGGGCTTGGCGTTCCTGTAATTTGGGATGGTAGTTGCAGAATGGTTGAGTATACAGAGCTGACGGATGAGCAGCGTTACGCCACGCGTGATGATGGTCGCTTGCGCTTTCTGTATGGCAGTGTTGCGATACACCTGTTTTCTTACGAGTTTCTGGTTAAAGAGGCTGAGGCTGCGCTTCCTTTGCATGTTGCCAACAAGAAGGTCCCTTACTGCAATGACTCAGGAGAGTTGGTTAAGCCTGATCAGCCGAATGCATACAAGTTCGAGAAGTTTATCTTTGATGTTATGCCCGATGCCGATCGTGTTCTTAATGTCGCATTTTCCAGGGAGGAGGAGTTCAGCCCTGTGAAGAATGCAGAGGGGAGTGATTCTCCGGCAACCTGCAGGCGCGATCTCTCTGCAAAGTGGGCCGGGTGGCTGAAGTCGCACGGTGTTGATGTTAAGCTCGACGCCGATGGATATCCGCTCCACGGTGTCGAAATTGACCCCCTGCTCGCGTTGGATTCGTCAGATCTTGATGGTGTTATTGATGGAACAGCAACATTTAATTCGGCAATAATGATCAGCTGAAAGCTGCTAAAAGGTGACAACTGTGGGTGAGCAAAAGACACGTTTCAGGCCTTGTATAGATCTGCATGAAGGGCGGGTAAAACAGATTGTCGGAGGTACTCTGGGCACATCTGATGGCGGCCCTGTCACAAACTTTGTGAGTGAGCTTTCTGCCGCAGCCTTCGCTGCAATGTATCGCGATGATTCCCTTTCGGGTGGGCATGTCATAATGCTTGGCCGGGGTAATGATAGCGAAGCTCTGTCGGCATTGCGTGCATTTCCGCAGGGGCTTCAGATTGGTGGCGGAATCAACCTGAGTAATGCATCCGACTGGCTCTCTGCCGGTGCCAGTCACGTTATTGTAACATCGGCTCTCTTCCCCAATGGAGTGTTCGATGAGAAGGTTCTTGCTGAAATTAGCGCCGAGGTCGGTGCTGATCATCTGGTTGTAGACCTCAGTTGCAGGCGCAGCGGGGATGGGTGGATCGCGGCCATGAATCGCTGGCAGACACTTACCGATCTCGAGCTGAACCGTGCCGCATTCGACCGTTTGGGCCAGTATTGTTCCGAGTTTTTGGTTCATGCGGCCGATGTAGAGGGGCTTTGCCGCGGGATAGACTGCGAACTGGTAGAGAAGCTTGCCGAATGGAGTGCAATACCTGTCACCTATGCCGGAGGGGTCCGCTCTATGGATGATCTTATACTTGTAGAGCGGGTGAGTGGGGGGCGTGTCGATGTAACTGTCGGAAGCGCGCTTGATATTTTTGGTGGCAACCGGGTTAGTTATAAGGACTGTCTTGAGTTCAATCGGTGCAGGTAGGCTGAGATACGAGAAGGATGCAGTATTATGGGTACAGCAATATATGCAAGAACATGCACGTCAGAGAAGTTGCATAATACAACCCGTATTAAGAACCAGGTTCAGTTCTGTCACCAAATTGCCTCTGCTCACAACCTTGCTGTAGAGGAGGGCTTTGTCTTTACCGATGTCGAAGAGCCGGGTGATGCCTGGCCCACATGCTGGGGCATGGATGAAGATGTTCCCTCCAGGCCGGCACTTTCATCGCTGATCGAAGCAATCGAGTCGGGTACAGTGGATTGTCTGCTGGTGCAGCGCATGGACGTTCTCGGCACATCCTCAGAGATCCTCAAGGCCATAGCTGATATGCTGGACTACCACCATGTCCATATTGTTGTGATCCCTGATCAGCTCGACCTCGGGGAGGATGATTACGGTGAGCGCTTCGCTCTGTCGATGTTGCGCCGTTGTACAGAGGTGGATTCCTCTGAAGAGCGAAAGAGGGTTAACGAGCTGCGTTTGCGAAAGAAGCGCGAAATAGATCGTCTTAAAGCAAGGCTAAAGAGGATGGAAGCAGAGCTCGCAGAGCTTGATTCACATACAGGAGGGGTATAAGTGGCTGACATTTCTGAGTTTTTTGTACGTGACAG
The DNA here is from genome assembly GCA_964485765.1 of uncultured Lentisphaerales bacterium. Classification (GTDB taxonomy): domain Bacteria; phylum Verrucomicrobiota; class Kiritimatiellia; order RFP12; family CAZAKU01; genus CAZAKU01. Next base: position 410 of record CAZAKU010000128.1, on the reverse strand, counting down.
GTTTGCCGGTTTGGCCGGTGCAAAGGTGATCTCGGCCGAGAACGGCTGTGCCGTGGCGGAGATGAAGGTCACTGCAGAGCATATGAACGGTTTGCGGACAGTTCAGGGCGGCGCGATTTTCACCCTGGCCGATCTGGCTTTTGCCGCGGCATGTAATTCACATGGCAATGTGGCCGTAGCTGTAGATGCCGATATTAAATTTATTCATGCTGTTACGGGCGGCACTCTTACCGCGAAAGCACGTGAGCTTTCAGTCAACCGGCGCCTTGGTAGCTACGAGGTATTGGTTGAGGATGATACCGGACGTATTGTCGCAACATTCCATGGATTGGCATACCGCAAAGAGTTGCCGCTGGAGCAGGCCGCCGAGATGGGTGACACCAACGAGGCGCAAAGAGAGTACTCGTGAA
>CAZAKU010000127.1:0-5205 GCA_964485765.1 uncultured Lentisphaerales bacterium | reverse complement strand
ACAACAGGAGAAGGCGGAGCTGTGGCGCCTATGGCGCTGGGGTGCAATCGCGATGGAGGAGGCTGAGAAAAGGGCATAACCCGTTCTCTTCACCCCATTCCCGTAAGCTGCTAAAACAAAATACACAAAAACGCTGGAGTTAATCACGGCGGTTTAGCACAATGACCCTGTTATGCATATAAGGAAAATTGTACTCACCGTCGTTATCGCGCTATTATCGCCAATGATTGTCACTGCCGTTACTTACACCAACAGCATGGCTCAGGGCGACATAGGCACTAATAGTGTGGACCAACAGGATAAAGCCCCCCCGGAAGAAGTCATATCGGTAATGCCTCGAGAAAACGGTGCTGTTTTTATCCTGAATGTTAAAGGCCCTATTGAGGGCATGCTGTTCAAAACCCTCCAAAGGGGGCTTGATAAAGCAGAAGAGGAGAATGCAGCTGCCATAATCCTGGATATGGACACCCCCGGAGGAAGTCTTACGGTAACAGAGGATATCGTAAACAAACTTCTGAAAACCAAGATACCTACATATACATTTGTGAACAAAGATGCTATTTCCGCAGGGGCCATCATCGCCCTCGCCTGTGATCATGTCTACATGACTAGGTTCTCCAGGATCGGCGACGCCATGCCGATCCTGCACACAACGACTGGCGGCTACGAAGCGCCTTCTGACGGGTTAAAGCCAAAGATAATGTCCCCCACCCTGGCCCTTATCCGCATGATATGCGAAAACTCTGGCCATAACAGGGCAATGGCAGAGGCAATGGTGGAGCCGGATAAAACCTTTTCATTTAATGGAGAAGTAATATGCGCGGAGGGCGAACTTTTAACGCTGACCGCACAGGAAGCCGCTCAGGTTGACAACGTAACAGGCAAACCTCTATTTTCGAGCGGAACCGTTAAAGACATGGATGAGTTGCTGGATAAGCTGGGACTGTCCAGCACCCCCGTTAAAGAGGAGAAGGCAACCCAAGGAGAATTTCTCGCACGGCTGTTTCGCAGCTCATCGATTTCGGGGCTGTTGCTGGCCGTGGGTATGATCGGGCTATTCACCGAGATCCGTACCCCCGGGTTCGGGTTCCCGGGCATCATAGGTATCACCGCCCTTATGGCCTGGTTCCTGGGGCAACAGATAGGCAACTTTTCGGGAATCTTAGAATTAGTCCTTCTGCTTCTCGGTTTCGTGCTTATATGGCTCGAGCTTTTCGTTATTCCCGGATTCGGAGTGGCCGGCATAAGCGGAATCACGCTTGTCTTCATCGCTATCTTCACCAGCCTCATAAAGCATAAAGTCGACGGGGCATGGTTCGAAATACCAATAGAACAGATTAAACACGCCATCTCTACACTGGGCTTAGCCACTGTTTTTTCGGTTATCGGGTGCGTCCTTGTCGCCATTGTTTTACCGGCAACTCCTGTTTTCCGGAAGATCTCACTTTCTGCCGAGGTATCAGCGTCAGTAGTTACCGACCCCGAAAGCGCAGCAACACAGGAGATCATTGGCCATAGCGGAACAACGCTATCCCCTCTCCGGCCATCAGGCGCCGCGTTAATTGACGGAAAACGCATGGACGTTGTTGCCAAGGGGCTGTATATCGAAGCAGACACGTCAGTAGTAGTTGTTGCATGCAGCGGCAACCATATAGAGGTACGAAAGGCATGAACAGCACACATCTCTTCTTTTTGACATTAGCCACCGGATCCCTGCTCTTCGGTGCAGAGGTCTTCGTTCCCGGCGGAATACTGGGCATTATCGGAGGAATTGCGCTTATTACAGCAGCCATTTCCGGATTCTATGCTTTCCCCGACTACGGAACATACATTGCGGTAGCCATTGCACTGATAGCAGTCAGCTCAATTATGCTCTGGATACGGATATGGCCACATACTCCGTATGGAAAACGCATGCTGGTTAACAATAATCTGGAAGGTGCAAAGGCGTCGCAGGATGGACTGGATGCACTTCTCGGGTGCACAGGAGTGACGGACACACCATTGCGTCCGGGTGGATTTGCAGTCATTGGCGATGAGAGAGTAGACGTCATCACCTCTGGTGAAATGATCAACGATGATACGCCGATCAGAGTAATCAGGGTTGAAGGAAACCGAGTTATAGTAGAACAGGTCTAACGGTAACAACGTGAAACCAGAGAAATAATCCAACAAAGGAGAACATATCATGGTGGGACATATTATTCTTGCAGTCATTATTATTGTGGTACTCGCAATAGTAATCATATTTTTTAATTTCTTAGGGCTTTGGGTTCGGGCAATGGTATCGGGCGCAAAGGTCTCGCTCTTCTGCCTTATCGGCATGCGTCTGCGCAAGGTTAACCCCTCACTTATAGTCGATGCCAGAATCCGTCTGGTTAAAGCCGGCCTGGATCTAAGCACAAATGACCTTGAAGCTCACTACCTCGCAGGTGGTGATGTTCTCAACGTGGTTCGTGCCCTGATCGCGGCCGACAAGTCCGACATCGCCCTCACCTTCAAGAAGGCAACGGCCATCGACCTTGCAGGCCGTGACGTACTTGACGCCGTACAGACCAGTGTTAAGCCAAAGGTCATCGATTGCCCCGACCCGACAAAGAGCCCCACGGGAATGCTCGACGCTGTAGCCAAGGATGGCATCCGTTTGCTGATAAAGGCCCGTGTAACTGTGCGGGCAAACATTGACCGCCTCGTAGGTGGTGCACAGGAAGAGACAATTATCGCTCGTGTCGGACAGGGCATTGTAAGCGCGATCGGTTCGGCCGACAGCTATAAACATGTACTGGAGAACCCCGATAAGATCAGCCGCAAAGTGCTCGATAGCGGACTCGATGCCCAAACCGGTTTTGAGATCGTCTCCATTGACATAGCCGACATCAGCGTAGCCGGTGCTGCGGATGTGGCAAATGTCGGCGCCATGCTTGAAACATTGCGCGCCGAGGCCGACAAGCAGATGCGACAGGCTGAAGCTGAAGGTCGTCGTGCCATGGCTGTGGCTCACGAACAGGAGATGCGTGCCAGCGTGCAGGAGATGACTGCAAAGGTAATCGAAGCCAAGGCTGAAGTGCCAAAGGCAATTGCACAGGCATTCCGCGAAGGAAATCTTGGCGTCATGGATTACTATAAACTGCAGAACATAGAGTCCGACACCGATATGCGTCGCTCTATCGCAGGTGAAGACACGCCTTCAGAAGACAACTAATTGAACAACATGCGGGCGGCGGATTACGCCGCCGCCCGCTGATTCACGAGGGTCCAAAAAATGACCTATAATCTGATCCAGGCCGGACTGGATGATTTGATATTTCCGATATTTATTGTCATTGCAATTATTGTCCGTATCGTAACTTTTGTGGCTAAGCAGAAGCAAAAAGGCGACACGGATAATGAAATGCAAAGAAGCTCCCCTCCCCCGGGCAAGAGCAAAAGTGTAGCCGAGGAGGATTTACGCGACTTTCTTGAAAGGTTGTCAGGTGTTAAGAAAACCACCAGCACTACAGTGACAGCACCCCCCTTGCCACCGCCAACACCACTCAGAACAGCAACCCCGCAAAACCATAATAAACCCATTTTAACTAAATTAAAGAAAGTGGTGGCAGCGCCCCTAACACTCAAGCAAATTGCGGAAAAACAACTCAAAGCCCGGCCATTAGCAGCCGTAAGCGAAGCGATGAAGTCTCGCGCACCATCCACCGGGATAGATGTTAAATCACTGCTGCAAACCCGTGAGGCACTGAAAAAAGCTATCCTGCTTCGAGAGATACTTGGCCCGCCAATCGCTCTGCGGGAATCGGCAAAACGCGCATAGCAGGAGTGAAAATGGACATCTTTGATACCATCACCAAACGACACAGCTATCGTGGTGAATTCAATGGCGCTGAAATCCCCCGGGAGAAACTGAAGCAGATCGTTCAGGCGGGAATTCAGGCACCGTCAGGATGCAACGCACAAACCACGAGCTTTGTAATAGTCGACGATAAGAGCCTTATCAACGAAATTGCCATGATCATGGAGAAGCCCACCATTACAACCGCCGGAGCTGTAATTGTAACTGTAATGGAAACTCGGGCAGTATATCAGGATATGAGCTTCGGAGTAGAAGATTACTCATGTGCCGTAGAGAATATGCTTCTGGCAATAACCGCTCTTGGTTATGCAACTGTATGGATAGATGGTGCACTGCGCAGAGAACAACGTGCAGAGCGGATCGGTTCACTACTGGGAATACCGGATAAGCTGCAGGTCAGGGTTATTCTTCCCGTTGGAGAACCTGTTGAAAAGGTTCAGCAGGCGAAGCGACTCTCCTTTGAGCAGCGCGCCGGGTTCAACCGTTACATTTAAATTAAAAACTCCCCCGAGGCGAAAGCCACCTGGAGGGAGTTGGAATCTCTTATAACAAGCACCGCCATTTACTACAATTGTTGAAAAGCAGAGGCGGCGTTTGGGGATCTATTCCTCAACCTTGTCCTTTTTGATGTCTTTATCCCCGTCCTTGTGCTTGCCTTTGCCCTTCCCACCATCACCGTCTTTACGACGACGACGGTTGCGATGTGCCTGTCCCATCTCTTCCTGAGTCAATGCGCCATCGGCATCTTTATCGATCTTCTTGAACATCTCTTCAGGTCCAGGCCTCTTGGCCGCGCGCTCTTCATCCCACTTGTCGCCCATTTTTTCCTTCCTCTCTGCAATACGCTTCTCATGGGCCACTGTAAACTCTGCCAACGACAAACTACCATTGCCATCGGTATCATTCTTAGCGAAATGCTCTTTGCCACGGTCGCCACGACCCTTCTCGGGTTTGCCCTCTTTCGCTGCTTCCTCTGCGAATACATTCGCACCAACAAAAACGGCCAATGCAACAATACAAAATGTCTTTACTACGTTCATAACTATCTCCTTTTATTTAAACGTTCAACTGTGATTCCACTTCGGAAAATCAGTCGCGTTGTAAATTCAACGACATAGGCCTGCTCTTTATTGTATCTCTTTGTAAGAAATTGATTTATCCAGAATCTTTACCAAATGAACGGCTATGGAGGACAAATGTACTCAAAAAAAACAAGACAGATAGCATATGAGGCGGCCAGAGGATGTAACCACCCAAAATATTAGCTGTCATAACTATTCAGCACTTGACAAAAAGTGCACTTCGCGGGTATTCTTCGGCCTCTTTTTACGCCAACGTAGCTCAGCTGGTAGAGCAGC
>CAZAKU010000126.1:0-7523 GCA_964485765.1 uncultured Lentisphaerales bacterium | reverse complement strand
CGTGCTTACCTTAGATGCCTCGCGTCCCGTGATATTCGAAACAGCGACACGGTCACCCTTCTGAATAAATCCATTCAGAGCCTTTGCTATCATTTTGCCTCTCCATTCCCATTATTGGAACATGACGAAAACTGTTTTGCTAAACGTGCGGCGTAGTGTGCGACAAGAGTTATAGGTGTATTGGGGCCAAAAAAGACGTATGGCATCCCGAGGTTTTCGAGGGTCTTTTTCATTATGGAAAGCCCCTGAACAAGCCCCGGTCCGCCACGACCGATTACAACAGGAATATTGCGCGGGCCATTCTCATCGGACCACTCCTGCAATGCATCCGCGATAGCGGCGAATGTGATGTCGATCTGCGTATTGTTTGCCTTACCGCCAAGGATAAGGAGGAGAGAGGCATCGGCCAGTTTATGTTTAAAGCAGATCTCGGCGGTTCTCTTCATTCTCTCATAAGGCGGGTTACCACCGAAATCGGAGAGGAACATGGGGTCGCCACCTGCCTGAGAGAGAGTCTCAATTGCAATAGTGCTGGCACCACCACCAAAGAGCATAGGCAGTATGAGCTTGCCGCCAAGGTCGGCCACATGGGCCTGTCCCTGATGACTAGACGCCGCCCAGGCATTCATCTCCTCTTCAAACTCATCGGTCATAGATGGATATTCAGGAAGCTCGAGCCCAAGCCCTTGATACTTATGACTGCTGTCATCGAAGGTGGCCTTGAAATCGCAGGCATACACGGTTCCATCATTAAGCACACGCCATGGATTAATCTCGCAGCTCTGCATACCGGTTGCATTAAACATATCCCACTGTTTAACCAGACAGAGAGCCATTTTAGAGTTAAGTTTACTCTCTGGCAATCCGGCTTTGCAAAGCAGCTGTGATGCCTGATAAGCATTCAATCCGCGGAAGATATTAATCGGCATCGATGCCTTCTGATTATCAGGCACCGATTCTATATCCATCCCACCTTTTATCGACACAGTAAGCTGCGGACCAAGGCTGCGTGAACTGTAGGTGATGGCAGAGAAGATCTCCATCTCTGCCCCTACCGTCTGCACGATGTAGGCCGTACGTGGCTGACGCCCCGAGATAACTTTTGCGGCCACCTGCTTAAGCAGCGCTACAGCTTCACGGTAATCATCAACCTTGCGTATAAGCCCGGCTTTGCCGCGCTTTCCGGCCAGCACATCAGGTTTAACAATACCTGTGCCCCAAAGCTCAAGCTTCTTTCTAACAACAGATTGAGGAACTGGCTCCACCAAAAAATCCGGTGTAGGGATTTTGTAGCGTGGCGCCAGTAGCTCAAGAAAGGTAAGTTCACCTGCCTGTGCGCTCATCAGTTTACTCCTGGAATATTTAAACTAGCCAAGGAAAGGATAACGATAATCGGTAGGCGGATTGAATGTCTCTTTAACTGTTCTGGGAGACACCCAGCGCTGCAGATTAAGAACCGATCCAGCCTTATCATTTGTGCCGGAGCCGCGGCCGCCGCCAAATGGCTGCTGACCGACAACTGCGCCTGTAGGCTTGTCGTTAATATAGAAATTGCCGGCCGCATGACGAAGTGCCTCGAACATGTATTGAATAATGCCGCGTTCCTTGCCGAAGATGCCACCGGTCAGGGCATACATAGAGCTGGTGTTACAAATATCAAGAGTCTTATCGAACTCTTCATCTTCGTAGACATATACAGAGAGGATGGGGCCGAAGATTTCATCAAGCATTGAAGGATAGTTTGGATCCTGCGCTACGATAACGGTGGGCTCCACAAAGTAACCAACACTGCTGTCGCAGTTACCGCCGATAACAACATCGGCATTCGGTGCAGCTTTTGCCTCTTCAATATAACGTTTGCACTTCTCGAAGCTGCCATTATCAATGACAGCATTAACGAAATTCGAGAAGTCCTGCACTGGGCCCATCTTTATTTCTGCAAGCATCTCAGCCATTATCGACTGCACTTCGGGCCATAAACTGGCGGGAACATATGCACGTGAAGCAGCTGAGCATTTTTGGCCCTGATACTCAAATGCACCACGAACCAGAGCTGTCGCAAGGACCAGAGGATCGGTAGAGTTATGAGCAAAAACAAAATCTTTACCACCTGTCTCCCCTACTATGCGTGGGTAGGAGTGATAGTTAGCGATATTGCCACCAATCTGCTTCCACATAGAGCGGAAAACAGATGTGCTGCCTGTGAAGTGGATTCCGGCAAAATGCTCTGAGTCAAATACAGGATCACCAATGTCACTCGAATCGCCCGGCATGAAGTTTATTACTCCGGGTGGCAGACCAGCTTCCTCAAGAATCTGGAAAATGACATACGATGAATAAACCGCATTACGGGAGGGCTTCCAAAGTACTGTATTACCCATGAGAGCGGGAGCAGTAGGAAGGTTTCCTGCAATAGAGGTGAAGTTAAAAGGAGAAACGGCAAAGACGAAACCTTCCAGGGGACGATGTTCAACGAAATTGAGCATCCCTACCGGGCTGTAGTCTGGTTGCTGAGAAAAGAGCTCCTGCATGTAATATGCATTAAAACGCCAGAAGTCGATCAATTCGCAAGCACTGTCTATCTCTGCCTGAAATGCGTTTTTGCTCTGATTAAGCATTGTAACGGCATTAAGGTGATAGCGGTACTTCGTACGCAGCAGTTCAGCTGCTTTCAGAAAAACGGAAGCCCGGGCAACTGCGGGAAGAGCCTCCCAATCAGCTTTTGCGTCCTGGCTGGCCTGAATCGCCTGTTCAATTTCGCTTCTGCCGGCTTTGTGATAGGTTCCCAGCACCTTGCCGTGGTTGTGCGGCTCTATGCAATCACCTGTCTTACCGGTTTTGACACGCTTGCCACCGATAACAACAGGAATTTCGACGCACTGTCCGGCGACGAGCTCCAACTCCTGCTCAAGCAATGCCCGTTCTGGACTTCCAGGAGCATAATTCAATATAGGCTCATTAGTTGGTTTAGGGATGTTACTTACAGAATTCTGCATATGGCCTCCAGAGGTCCTTATTTTCTTTGTTTAATGTACGCTAACGTCCCAAAACTGAGACCGCTCGCAACAGGGGGGCATTTGAACATTTCAAATGACATTCAACAACAAAAAAATACAGTTTATTTCACCTCTGAAAAAAGGCGTCTGAAACATACGCTATTTCTGACAATTATCGCAGAAATGTGTACTGCGCTGGCCGACAACTATTCGTGATATCGACGTACTGCATTCGGGGCATGGCTCACCTGTCCTACGAAAGACTTTGAGGCCGTCGGCATTGCGTCCACGCCGCCCTGAAACACTGTAAAAGTTCCCCTTCCCCGTGCCCAAAGTAGTCCCCATGGAGTTTATTCCGCGGCGAAGTACCACGCGAATCGCGCGGTGCAGAGCGCCGGCCTCCTCTTTTGATACCTTTTCGGAGCTGCGCTCAGGGTGAATCCGAGCCAGCCACAGCGCCTCATCGGCATAGATATTACCAATACCTGCAACAAAGTGCTGATCAAGAAGAAGTGGCTTCAGCTTTCGTCGGTGACGCTGGAGCATTGTATACAGTCGCGCAGCACTGAACTTTTTTGAAAACGGCTCCGGCCCCAGTTTCGAGAGGCTCTCCTCTGCATTATCAACTAACTGCCAGCGGCCAAATTTACGCGTATCTCGATAGTGCAGCGATCTCCCGTCATCAAGAAGTATACTCAGGCGATCATGCGGCCCCGGCTTCTCCTCGGCAGAGGCTATGCGCAGCTGACCAGTCATTCGAAGGTGCACAAGCAGCTCACCCGCACCGCTCAAAGTGATGATAATATACTTACCACGACGGCTTATCTTTTCAATACGCTCTCCACGCAACCGCTTGCGAAAGAGATTAACCGAAGGCGCTGCCACTGTTCTATGCCAGAATACCGACACATCACTAATCGTTGCACCGGGAAGATCATGCGAATTAAGGTCCCGGACAACGGTCTCTACCTCAGGCAGTTCAGGCATGAATAGTCTCCCGTAAATCGGTAATCTCATCAGAAGAAGCTGTCGGCAGAACCGATGCAGGAACCCGTACAACCGTGCTGATATGCGATCGAAATGAAAGATGGACAGATACATGCTCTGTACCATTCTTAAGCAACGCCTTTTTTACACAATGCAGCGCCATATCGGGGTCGTTACACTCTCCACTCAAATGCGCAAGGATAACATCATTCAGCGATTCGCCGGCAACATCACACAGCAACTCAGCCGCCTGCTCATTACTCAGGTGCCCCTGCCGCCCCAGAATTCGCTGTTTTAACGACCATGGTCGCGGGGAGTTACGCAGCATATGGGTATCGTGATTACATTCAATCACCAGCGCATGGCAATTACTCAACCTTCCGCGTATGGAGGAGGTAGGCATACCGAGGTCCGTTGCCACACCGACTCGTGCTTCGGAATCTTCAATGATATACCCCACCGGTTCCGCACTGTCGTGAGGTACTCCAAAAGGGGTTAAACGCAAATCACCTACCTGAAAAGAAGATCCGGTGGTAATAATGTTCCATTTAACACCCTCCTCCCGCCGCTTTGAGCTCTCAATCGCCTCCATGGTTCCCTGATTGGCATACACATTCATACCAGATTTACGGGTGATTACACCAAACCCGGCCATATGATCGCTATGCTCATGTGTAAGGCAAAGAGCATCTATCTCATCAAGTCCTGTACCCAGTTCCGCCAACCTGAGGGATGTCTGGCGGGCACTCAAACCCGCATCAACCAATATTCTGGTCGAACCGGACGCTACATAAATACAGTTGCCGCTACTGGAGCTTGCAAGCACACAAAGTTCAATCAACACTCACCTCTGCTAAATTAATCTGTTAATGACCACGTATTATCTACACTTATGGAGTAATTGACAGAACAAGATAGATTTCGCAATTATGCGAAACCTGACGGCAGGTAAAAACCGTTTATCATTCTGGCTGACATTTGCTCCTGTATACGCTACATTTCCTTCCATTCACAGAAGCGGAGAACCGATCATGGCAAGCACTGTTTCAAAAAAACGGGAGAAAAACTCTCTCAACAGATCCCGCAAAGCGGCCAAGGCGGCGCTTGCCCAGCGTCCTTTTCACCAGCGTCGTCGCTACTGTTTTCTATATGCATTGGTTCTCTTTATCCTGTGCGGAATTCTAATAGCCCTGCCATCAGCCCTCAAGAGTGATTTTGCAAGCGAAGACTTTATCGTACTTGGCGGGAAGATTCTGGCCCTGTTTATAGGTGTTCTGGTAACCACACTGCTGTTGCGGTCATTATCCCCCGGAATTTTAAACGACAACCGACGCACACTGATGCTCTGTACCATAACACTCCTGAGCTGCCTTTCCGGTTGGGGCTTGCTCTACATCAATGATTCTTTTTTTGATGTGCCGAACAGCCTGACAACGTTCATGATACCGTTTGTACTGGCACCCCTGATTGCCACTCTGCTGGACAGCAGCATCGCCGGCATTGCCTGCGGGCTCTGGAGTGCGCTTTTCATGACTATAATTGCAATCAGCTCTTCTACCGGCAGAGCAACCGAGGCATTGATAATATTTGGCGGAGGAATACTCTCCACCATGATCGCATCCTCAATGGCAATTAACGTACGTCGACGGTCTCAGGTTCTGAAGATAGCTATATTTGCAAGCTTTGCTCAGATTATACCGGCTGCTACAACGGCCGCTATCACCCTGAAGATCACTCAGGACCCTATGCTGCTTGTACAACAAACAGGTGTCGCGGTTATAGGAGGAGGAGTCATTGGTATTATCGTTCTGCTCATCCTCCCCTTCCTTGAGCGCATATTTCAGAGAACAACCAACATCACACTGCTTGAATTCTCTGATCTCGGGCACCCGTTACTCCAGCGCCTTGCACTTGAGGCCCCCGGCACTTACCACCACAGCCTTGTTGTAGCTACGCTGGCGCAATCCGCTGCCGACACAATCGGCGCCAACTCCCTACTGGCCCGCGTCTGCTGCTATTTTCACGATATCGGGAAACTTACCAAGCCTGACTTCTTTACAGAGAACCAGCACCGGTGTGACAACCCGCATGATGAACTCTCCCCAAGCATGAGTACCCTGATTATTACCTCCCACGTTAAAGAGGGTTTGTGCCTTGCCAAGCTGAACAAGCTTCCCGGGCCGATCGTAGATGTAATCAGGGAGCATCACGGAACCAGTGTTATCGCATTCTTCCATCACAAAGCACGAGAGATCCAGAGGGAGCGTGAACGCTCAGGTGATGGCAATGGCGAACGTATTGATGAGGGGATCTTCCGCTATGGCGGGCCCATACCGGCATCACGTGAGTCATCAATCATATCCCTGGCCGACTCCGTAGAGGCCGCATCGCGGTCGCTCGACAAACAGTCACCGGGGCAAATTGAGGGACTCGTAAATGATATCACCAACAAGAAATTCCAAGATGGACAGCTCAGCAACAGTTCCCTGTCACTGGCTGAGCTCTCAGCTGTAAAACGATCTTTCGTTTTCACACTAACCAACATGCTTCACGCCAGAGTGGCGTACCCCAAAGATGATAATCGAGATTCTGAACAACCAGCGCAAGATACGGCTGAATCGTCCGGTAATTAGAAAACTTACTGAGCAGCTGATGATGTATGCCGCGCGGCGTTCATCGACATGCTGGGATGAGATTTCGTTATTAATCACAGACGATACAGGCATATGTACAGCTAACCAGGCCTACATGGAACACAACGAAGCTACCGACGTTGTCAGCATTGCTTTTGCTCCACTGCCGGGACAAACGGCTCTATGCGGCGAGATCATTGTTAATGCACAGAGAGCAGAGGCGGAAGCGCATCGTGCTCATTGGAGTACGGCGCTCGAATTATCACTGTATATCGCACATGGATGTGACCATATTACAGGGGAAGATGATGCTACTCCGGAGCAGCGTGCCAGAATGCGAAGGCGGGAGTTGCGCTGGCTCCGAAAGCCCCAAATCCGTGAATTAGCCACCAGCATAATACGCGTGGGCAAATAGAAGAATATGCCTGATTCCATTCCATTCCTAGAAAGAGCAGCGGTGTGCGTGAGGGAAGAGCGCTGGAAGGAGCTCCGTGCTCTTTTCCCGACCACTCCCCCGGCCGATATAGCCGACTTTCTCAAAACACTCGACCATGACGCTGTCTCCACAGTTTTCCAGCTTGTGCCATCGGATTACAAGCCGGATATCCTGTCAGAGCTGGAAGGCACTGTAAGCGACGAACTGCTGGAGTCACTATCCAATGCTGAACTCTCCGACATAGTAGAAGAGATGGCGCCGGATGATGCAGCTGACCTTTTAGGAGAGCTTCCCGACGAGAGGTCCGAAGATGTTCTGAACCTAATGGACGACCGCGAGTCTGCCGAAGAGGTACGTGAACTGCTCTCCTACCCCGAAGACTCCGCCGGTGGCATCATGAACCCCGACGTGGTGGCTATGCGGGCCGACCAGAGCGTCGACGAAGCTCTTATTGCCATTGCTGATCTGGAC
>CAZAKU010000125.1:0-7984 GCA_964485765.1 uncultured Lentisphaerales bacterium | reverse complement strand
GAGGTGAAGCAGGCTGTAGAGCAACATGCTGCCGTGTCCCCCGGAGAGGATAAAGCGATCGCGGTCGCTCCATTCCGGTGCAGCCGGGCTGTGCTTGAGATGTTTGAGCCATAGGGTGGCGGCAACGTCTGCCATACCCATAGGCATGCCGGGGTGGCCCGAGTTGGCGGCCTGAATCCCATCCATTGAGAGCCCGCGGATCGTGTTAGCTGCGAGTGTGATATCTTCTGTTGTTACTTTCTGCATCGGTTACCTCATTATCTTTTACAGTCATTCGCTGGGAAGCTTACGGCACATTTCCCTGCACGCGAAACAACCGATGATGTCAAATTGGGCCGTTTATGTCGAGTACATCTGTTAGTTTGTTGATTGTGCTGTGTCATTATCTTGACTTGCTGTTTTCTTTTGCTAAAGTCGCCATCCCTTTTGCCGTGTTGGAGTTGCATAGCGCTCTCGAGCAGTGTTTGCGGGGAGGGGCGCTTCACATTTGGGGTATGATTTTCTTAATAGACCGATTGGTTTGATCAGATCAGTAGCAGGTAGATGTGTTAAATGAGTGAAGTATTTTGTTTGTAAAGGAGAGTTTCGATGGTTGCAAAGAAAAAGATTGCTAAGGCAAAACGTAACAAGTTTGTTTATTTTTTTGGTGGTGGTCAGTCGGAAGGTGGCGCCAGTATGAAGAATTTGCTGGGAGGCAAGGGCGCTAATCTGGCCGAAATGGCGGGTCTCGGGCTGCCTGTCCCCGCAGGTTTCACCATTACCACAGAAGCCTGTTGCCGCTATTACGAGGTAGGGCGCGAGCAGCTGCTTCAGGATATCCGCAAAGAGATAAAGGGTTCTCTGACGAAACTTGAAAAAGTAACTGGTAAAACCTTCGGTTGCGGGCCAAAGCCCCTGCTGTTATCGGTTCGTTCCGGCGCGGCCGTTTCGATGCCTGGCATGATGGATACGGTGTTGAATCTGGGCCTTAATGCCGACACCGTTGCCGCTATGATTAAGCAGACCGGCAATGAGCGCTTTGTGATGGATAGCTTCCGCCGCTTTATTCAGATGTTCGGTAATGTTGTGATGGGGATGGAGCATCATGATTTCGAGCATGAGCTTGAAGCTGTGAAATGTGATAAGGGCGCGAAGCTCGATACAGATCTGGGCGTGGATGATCTGAAAGAGGTTATCGAACGCTATAGGGTTGTTGTTAAAAGGAAGACAGGCCAGGATTTTCCCTCCGATCCGATGGATCAGCTGGAAAGGGGCATTGATGCCGTTTTCGGTTCATGGAATAACCCCCGTGCAATCAAGTACCGTGAATTGAATGATATACGCGGTGCTCTCGGGACGGCTGTAAATGTGCAGACAATGGTGTTCGGTAATTCGGGCGACAATTCAGCAACCGGTGTGGCGTTCACCCGCGACCCCTCGACGGGAGCGAGTAAGTATTTCTACGGTGAGTATCTCATTAACGCTCAGGGCGAGGACGTCGTCGCCGGTACGCGTACCCCTCAGCAGATAACTCGCCGTGGTTCGCGTGACTGGGCAAAGAGCCAGAATGTGCCTGAAGAGACCCGCGCCAAAGAGTTCCCATCCCTTCAGGAGACAATGCCGACGGTGTTCAAAGAGCTGGATGCCATAAGGTCTAAGCTGGAGCTGCATTATAAGGATATGCAGGATCTGGAGTTTACTATCGAAGACGGTACTCTGTATATGCTTCAGACACGGAATGGCAAAAGAACAGCCTCCGCTGCCGTTAAGATTGCAATGGATCTCGTAAAGGAAGGCCTGATAGATGAGAAAACTGCGGTTCTGCGCGTTGATCCGGCTCAGCTCGACCAGCTGCTGCACCCCGTTTTTGTGAAGGCTGCGGAGTCTGAGGCAACCCGTTTAACTGTTGGTCTCCCCGCATCCCCGGGTGCCGCAACCGGGCAGGTTGTCTTTTCTGCTGCGGA
Organism: uncultured Lentisphaerales bacterium; assembly: GCA_964485765.1. Lineage (GTDB taxonomy): Bacteria > Verrucomicrobiota > Kiritimatiellia > RFP12 > CAZAKU01 > CAZAKU01. The sequence continues at coordinate 6,041 of CAZAKU010000125.1, read as the reverse complement.
AGCTGAAATGATGTCGTCTGAAGGTAAAAATGCCATTCTGTGCCGAGTTGAGACCAGCCCCGAGGATATCGGCGGCATGGATGCGGCTAATGGCATTCTGACTGCCCGTGGCGGTATGACGTCACACGCCGCTGTGGTTGCACGTGGAATGGGCAAATGCTGTGTTGCAGGAGCCGGTGAAGTTCATATCGATTACAAGAAAAAGTGGTTCAAGATCGGGCGTAAGGTTATAAAGGCCGGTGATTGGATCTCCCTTAATGGAAGTACCGGAGCGGTATATGCCGGCAAGGTGGAAACGGTTGAGCCTAAGCTCACCGGGCATTTTGGCAAGATTATGAAGCTGGCCGATAAGTATCGCAAGATGTCGGTGCGCACAAATGCGGATACACCTCGTGAGACAGCCGTAGCAGTTAAATTCGGCGCGGAGGGCATTGGCCTCTGCCGTACGGAACATATGTTCTTCGAGGGTGACCGTATTAACAGTGTACGGCGTCTTATTCTGGTTGCAGAAACAGTTAAAAAACTGCGTGAGCAGCTTGTGTATGCAAAAGCTGACGAGGCCCGTAAGCTTGAAGATGAATTGAAAGAGCCGCTGAAACATTACAATAAAGCGCTTAAGGAGCTTCTTCCTCTGCAGCGAAAGGACTTTGTGGGAATCTTCAAGGCTCTCAAGGGCCGCCCCTGTACGGTTCGCCTGCTTGACCCGCCACTGCATGAATTCCTGCCGCATACGGTTGCAGGACAGAAGGAGATGGCAGAGACCATGGGCGTTAAGACGGCCGAGGTAAAGCGTCTGGTAGAGTCTCTTCATGAGTTTAATCCTATGCTTGGTCACCGCGGTTGTCGTCTGGGTATCTCTTATCCGGAAGTAACCGAGATGCAGACACGGGCAATATGCGAAGCCGCCGCAAAGGTTAAAGGCTCCAAACCCGAGATTATGATCCCGCTTGTTGGTAATGTGAAAGAGCTGTCATTACAGAAAGAGATAGTTACTCGTACGATTGCTGCCGTGGAAGCGGAGAAGAAGGTGAAGCTGGGTGTGCTTATCGGTACAATGATCGAGGTCCCCCGGGCTGCTATGACCGCAGATGAGATCGCTGTCGAGGCCGAGTTCTTCAGTTTTGGCACTAACGACCTTACGCAGATGGGTTGCGGCTTCTCTCGCGACGATGCCGGAAAATTCCTGGGCGATTATGTCGAGAAAGGAATATACGACTACAACCCGTTCCAGGTGATCGATGAGAAGGGCATAGGCCGGTTGGTGCAGACTGCAGTAGATTACGGACGCAGCACACGCCCGAATATCAAGCTCGGAATATGTGGAGAACATGGCGGTGATCCGCGCTCTGTGGCTTTCTGTCACAAGGTTGGCCTGGACTATGTTTCCTGCAGCCCTTATCGCGTTCCAATTGCACGTCTGGCTGCAGCGCATGCGGTGCTTTTAGAAGAGTAGAATAGATGATATTTTATAGCTGTTAGTTTTTCGGGGGTGCCGCGGTCGGTGCCCCCGACTGTTTTCAGCAATTGAGGAGTTGATATGAGTGTTGATGCAATTCGCGAGGCAATTCGAGATGTTATTGATTTTCCGAAGCCGGGTATTGTGTTTAAGGACATTACTCCGGTGTTGGCCGATGTAGATATTTTCAGGAGCTTTATAGACTTGCTGGAAGAACGGCATAAAGATTCCGGAATTACCTGTATTGCCGCAGTTGACGCCCGGGGGTTTCTCTTTGCCGGTGCATTGGCAATGCGTCTTAACGTTGGTATCGTTCCTATACGCAAGAGCGGCAAGCTTCCCTATGAAACATTCTCTGAGAGTTACGAACTGGAATACGGTGAGGCCGTTCTTGAGATCCATAGCGATGCATTCAAGCCCGAAGAGCGGGTCCTTATAGTTGATGATCTGCTCGCAACCGGAGGGACCGCTCTCGCATCGGCAAAATTGGTTGAAAAGGCTGGCGGCAAGGTTGTTGCAATCGACTTCCTGATAGAACTGGATTTCCTGCAGGGACGCGAGAAACTTAAGGGATACGACGTTTATGCGCCGGTTGTTTATTAGTGACGGTTATGCCTGAAGATACTGTTGGCGAACTGGTGAGATCCCTGTTGGCCCAGCGTGAACCCGGAGGCGGATGGCACGGGCATTTATCGGATAGTGCCCTTGCAACTGCAATCTCCGCTACGGCCCTGCATCTATATTCACCGGAAGAGAACATAAAGAGCGTGGCATCCGCCGTTCAGTGGCTGGAGGCGCATACTAATAGTGATGGCGGTTGGGGCGATACGCCTGACAGTCCGAGCAATATGGCTACGACGCTGCTCTCCTGGGCTGCCTTGCGTTTGCTGGGAGGCGATACAGTAGTCATCAATGATGCCGGGGAGTGGTTAAGTTCCAAACTCGGATCAACGCAGCCCGATGCTATGGTTGATGCAATCCTGGATCATTACGGACGTGATCGAACCTTCTCTGTTCCTATTCTTGTGATGGGGGCTGTTTGTGGCGTTCTCGGGGGGAATGTATGGCATCGCATTCCAAGGCTGCCGTTCGAGATCGCAATTCTCCCGCGCATACTTTTTCGCTGGTTGCGGCTTCCTGTTGTGAGCTATGCCCTGCCTGCGTTGATATCAATGGGACTTTGTGTACGTGCCGGGCGTCGTGGCAAGCGCAGTAATTCTGCGGGACCAATAACACGGCTTGTCCTGAAACGCCTCATATCTATGCAGCCGGTTAATGGAGGATTCCTGGAGGCGACGCCTTTAACCGGGTTTGTTGTAATGTCGCTGATCAGTGCTGGTATGCGTGACTGTGTGGCTGTTCGTAAGGGTGTCGGATTCCTGAAGGAACTACAGCGTTGCGATGGCGGCTGGCCGATTGACTCCGAACTGTCGACCTGGGTTACTACCTTATCTGTAAAAGCGTTACATGCGGCCGGGGAAGATTTACAGGATAATACGCGGGAAGAGATTACTTCGTGGTTGGTTAATCAGCAGTTTTCGGGTCTACATCCCTTTACCGGAGCGAAGCCCGGGGGGTGGGGCTGGTGTCCGCTGCCTGGCTCCGTACCGGATGCTGATGACACAGCAGGTGCCCTGATTGCACTGAAAAGGCTGGATGCTCACGATGTTCTTCCGAGTATTCGCCAGGGGATATGCTGGCTTTTGGAATTACAGAACCGGGATGGAGGAATGCCTACCTTTTGTCGGGGTTGGGGGAAGCTGCCCTTCGACCGCAGCTGTGCCGATTTAACGGCACACTCCATTTTCGCATGGATGCTGTGGCTACCGCATCTGCCCGGGCTTGAGAGACGTATCCTGTCATCTGTGAAGCGTGCGCTGGATTGGTTGGGCGGGGTGCAGAGGGAGGATGGTTCATGGGTCCCGCTTTGGTTTGGCAATCAGCATACGCTCACGCATGAAAACCCCGTTTACGGCACTGCCGTTGTAGTGAGGTACCTCTCCGACACGTTGTTAGAGTGCGGGGATAAACTTCCCCCGGAATTGCGTGATCAGATCTCTGCGTTGGTGAGTCGCGGGCGCACAAAGCTGTGTGCAAGTCAATGTGACTCAGGCGGGTGGGGCGGTGATTCCGGAGTCTCTGCAACGATTGAGGAACCAGCTCTGGCTGTAAGTGCCCTGTCTGATGGTACGGGTAATTACGAAAAATATGCCGGGGCGGGATACAAATGGCTGCTGCGGCACACCGCGCATCCGATGCCCAGTGCAGCTATAGGGCTGTACTTTGCCAGCTTATGGTATCATGAACGTCTATATTCACATATCATGAGTGTGGATGCAATGGGGCGGGTTGTCTCTGGTTCTCCTATTTCACGGCGCGCGTGATTATTAAATGGGTTACCGTTAATAGGCGCTCCTATCTAAGGGTAATACGTGTTGCGGCAAGATTGGTGGTGGCGCTTACCTGCACGGTTGAGTTGCTGCTGCTGCTGGTTGGCGCGATGGCTCGCACGCGGTAGTAATATGTTGTGCCCCGGGTTAGTCCGGCAACAGTCTGCATTGTTGCGCTCCCCGTATTCTTCGCGGAGTAACCCGGTAGCATATCGTTGCTGACGGGTGACGTGCAGAGGTGATACCCCGGGGTCATATCAGAGGTAGTGGCGGGAGTTATTTGCCACTGCAGGCTTATCCAGTTGGGGGCTGACTGGCCGGCATCGCGAACACGTTCTGCCCGGGAGTCGGTATATTCCCAGATCTCATTCTTGCCGTCTTCATCGGGAATTCCATAGGCATCAATACAGGAGTCGTTATAGTAAAGAAAGTAGGCGTCATTGCCGCTTCCGGTTATATAGCCGTGTGCAAGATCAAGTCGGGCCGTAGGGTATCTGTTTGAAAAAACTTCGGCACTGTAGGCAATGGTAAAGGTGCTATTTTCCATTGCCACTCCCGAGAGTGGTATGACCGAGCTATTTTCTCCGTTTGCTTGTCTTGCCAGTTTCCAGCCATCAAGAGAGATTGGCTGGTCGCTGTTGTTGTACAGCTCAACATATCTGGCGTCGGAATCATCCTGCGGGTCAGCGACTTCGGAGATGAAAAGCGGCGTATCGCCGATACGGAAAAGCGGGGATGTTGACACATCAAGCAGGTACGCAGAAGCGCCGCTGACCTCTGTCCACGTGATGTCGAAGCTGGTCTGGCGTACCCTTGATGCAGGCAGCATGTGCGGAGCGGGTAGGCGTGAGGATCGGAATGACATCTGGTCGCTATAAGAAGTTCCTGCGTTATTGACGGCAAACGTTTTTGCATAATACACAGTTTCCGGAAAAAGTTGGGTCAGACTTAGGGTGTAATCCCCTGCTGCGAATGAGCCGGATTCAGACAATTTGAAACCTTCTTCAGGCGGGGTGAATCCTTCGTTTGTGCTGTAGTAGAATCCTCGTTCAGTGATGCTTGCTCCGTTGGTTGCTGATACTGCAGCTGAGAGTGTTGCCGAAGTTGCGTCTGTTTCAGAGAGTATCGGGGGAGTGATAGTGGGAGGGTTGGTGCTTCCGAAGGGATAAGCGGAGAGCAGAACAGAATCCCAACCGGCGCAATCTAGCTCGCCGTTCTGTTGTGCCTCAAGAGAGAGGCGTATATCTGTGGCACCTTCTGGCGGAGATATGATGACTGTATTCCATGATGTACTGTCTCTTTCGAGATAGGTGTAGTTGTTCCAGTTTGTTCCATTGTCAAATTCAACGCTGTAGCGAAGGTTGTCGGTGCTCTCGAATCCAAAGGTGATATACCTGAATGAAAGCTGGATTCCTATATAGCCATCCAGGGAGGTGGGGGAAAAGCGGATGGTATGGTAAAAGTTTCCGCCGCCGTTAGGGTTATTCAGATCCCGTATTCCCCAGAAATTTACCCCATCATCTGCCGCGTCAATATCTGCCAGCTCTGTGACCACTCCCCAGACATCATTACTGATGTTATAAGTATTAGTATTTATTATGTAAGTCCAGTTATCTCCTGATTCTTCGAAGCTGCACTGTGAAACAACAGTCACTTCGGCGAAAACCATCACCTGAACTAAAGAGACAATTATCATCATATAAAATGTTCTAAAACGTTGAGCAGTTCGGCGCCTGACGATCATTATACTTTCCCTTTTTTAGCTTTATTACATTGCCAACTACGCGACTTACTTATTGCATATTTACATTCAGGAGAACTATTTGTCTAGGCTTTTCCCATTATGGGACACCCAACATTTGATTAAGGCGGCAAAAGAAGCGGGGATCAGCTGGTTCAAGGGACATCAGGGAAGTGAAGCTCTTTTTAGATCCTCTTCGTGACCACCGGATATGATCGAAAGTGTTCTCTTTCGTCAAAAAACAAAGTTACCATGGGTCCCTTAGTCTGCATATTTACCGAGAATTCGTCACGAGAGGGATTCTTATGGAAAAGATTATGCAAGAAACAGTGGTTTATATTCCACGTTTATTACAAGCATGTTGAGGTCGTTCTATCGTCATCGAAATGTTGGGTGTCCTCAATTGTGGACTTAAAGCTCTCGAGACTGTTTTTCGCGGGTGATCACGCTGTCT
>CAZAKU010000124.1:0-2586 GCA_964485765.1 uncultured Lentisphaerales bacterium | reverse complement strand
CATTCGACAAGCTTGGCCAGAGTCTTCGGATTGTTCTGGCCATATAGGCACTTAGTAAGCAATAAATAGCCAGTTTTTATTATGGCTCGAACGGCTCAAAAAAAACAGCTTGATATTTGTTGATTAGTATCGCAGATTGGCGGACGTGAAGGCCATATCTGAAGAAAGTATAAGTCGAACGGTGCTGCATCCTGAGCATCTTGAGCTATCTGCGCGAATGGCCCCTTTCGGGGGGTATGAGATGCCTATACAGTATAGTGGTATACTGGCTGAGCATCAGGCCTGCCGTAGTGGCGTGGTTGTATTTGACACCTGTCATATGGGTGAGTTTCTGGTTTGCGGCGAGAAAGCTGTTGAGGCATTGGATTCCCTGTTGAGCTGCAATATCGCATCGCTGAAGCCTGGGCGCTGCCGTTATGGTTTGATGTTGAACGAGGATGGCGGGGTTATTGATGATCTTATCGTGTATTGCTCTTCGCCAGACTCCTTCATGCTCGTAGTCAATTCATCGACAAGAGAGGGTGACGCAGAGTGGCTAAGATCGCGAATGCCCGCCGGTGTATGCTTCGAGGATATATCTGAGGATATGGCGAAGATCGACGTGCAGGGGCCCGAATCAGCAGAACTGGTTGCGAGCCTGTTGGGCCCCGAAATAAAAGAACTCAAGTATTTCGGTTTTGGTTCATTCCGTTACGGCGGTGCCGATGCTATTGTCAGCCGTACAGGCTATACGGGGGAACTGGGGTACGAGGTATACCTGCCGTCGCACCTGGTATGCTCCTTATGGCGTGAGGTCATAGCGGCCGGTGCTCTGCCTGCCGGGCTGGGGGCACGGGATACTTTGCGGCTTGAGATGGGGATGCCTTTATACGGGCACGAGTTAACCGAAAAGATAAATGCTGCTGCATCGGGCATGTCCCGTGCGTTATCTGCTGATAAGGCTTACGTTGGGTCGTCTGCTGTACGCGAATACAGCGCAACGGTGCAATTGGTTCCATTGCTGCTGGATGGTAGTCGTGCCGCGCGCGCAGGAGACAGAGTTATGATAAACGGGGACGACTGCGGCGTTGTTACCAGCGGCAGTTTTGCTCCCAGCATTGGGCGTGCTGTTGCTTTGGGATACGTGGATGTTTCCACATTGGAAGATGGTGCGAAGCTGTCAATTAAGACAGCTCGCAGTGTTTTGACGGCTCAGGTAGCATCGCTACCTTTTTATAAAGATGGAACAGCTAGGGTTTCTGTATAAAAACAACCCATGGTTACGCAATTTGCGACTATAAAGGAGAAATAAAAAATGACACCGGAAGACAGAAAGTTTACGAAATCGCATGAGTGGATTTTAAGAGAGGGCGACCTGTTTGTTGTGGGTATTACAGATCACGCACAGGAGATGCTGGGTGACATTACTTTCGTTGAATTGCCGGAGCCGGACGAGGATGTAGAGGCCGGGCACGATTGCAGCGTGGTGGAATCGGTAAAGGCAGCCAGCGATCTTTACGCGCCTATGGATGGCCGTATCTGCGAGGTGAATAATGCGCTTGCAGACCATCCTGAAATAATAAATGAAGACCCTTATGGCAGGGGATGGATCTTTAAGTTGAGCGGTTGTTCGGAAGAGGACTATGAAGCCCTTCTCAGTGCAGTTATCTACGACAACCTCGTAGATGTCGAGGATTAGAGCTGATGTCATACGTCGCAAATACGCCAGCCCAGCAGCGTGAGATGCTGGGCGTGTGTGGTGTAGGAGATGTGTCTGACCTGTTCAGCGATATCCCTGAGTCACTCCGGCCCCTCAGTTTTGATGTAGGCCGTGCCCGTTCCGAGTTTGAGGTGGAGGAGGAGTTCAAGCGTCTGGCAGCACGTAACAGTGCCCACCTGACGGTTTTTCTGGGGGGCGGTTTCTATGACCACTTCATCCCTGCCGCTGTGGACGCTCTTGCCTCCCGGAGTGAGTTTTACACGGCATACACGCCGTATCAGCCTGAGGTGTCGCAGGGCACCCTGCAGGCGATTTATGAGTATCAGTCGCATATTTGCCGTCTGACCGGAATGGAAGTCTCCAATGCATCGGTGTATGACGGCGGTACGGCGTTGTATGAGGCGTGTCAGCTTGCCCTGAGCGCAACACGCCGTAAGCGGATTGTAATGGATGGTGGTGTTAACCCTGTCTACCGTAAAATGCTTTATTCCTATACGGCTAATCTCTCAATAGATTTCACCGAGATTCCGGTGTCGCATGGTCAGAGTGACCGTGAGATGTTATTTGACTCCCTCGATGAAGATGTGGCGGGGGTGATACTGCAGAATCCCAACTTCTTCGGTGTGGTGGATGATCACAGTGATATTGTGGAGGAGTGCCATAGGCGTGGAATTCTTGTAATACAGTCGGTTTATCCGATTGCGATGGCATTGCTGAAAACTCCGGGTGAGATGGGGGTTGATGTGGTAACGGGGGAGGGGCAGAGTCTCGGGAATCCCCTTGGTTTTGGGGGGCCTTATCTGGGGTTCATGGCTGTGAACAGCAAGCTTGCCTGGCGTTTGCCCGGTAGAATTGTGGGCCGCACAAAAGATCGCGAAGGTCGCGAT
>CAZAKU010000123.1:0-3810 GCA_964485765.1 uncultured Lentisphaerales bacterium | reverse complement strand
GACATCTTGGAAATGAAATCGGCACGACTCTGCCCCGACTGCGCCTCTGCAACATTTGCACCAACAGAGGTCCCCGCACTTATCAGTTGCCGTACCAGAGTGCGATCAATCTTCCGATCTTTGTCCAGGAACTTGCAAAGCTTAATAATTCTCAGAGCAAACTCAAACGTCCGCTCTGTTATGTCAACGTTCATAAAACCCCACTTGAATAGTGAACAGGAGGTCAACTCCCAATTCCCAATTCCTAATTCCCAACTCTCAATTCATAATTCCCAATTCCCAACGCTCAATTCCCAATTCCTAATTCCTAATTCTTAATTCTTAATTCTCAGGACCTTACGGCCATGCAGCAGCACAGAGATAAGCAGGTACACAGCCGCGCCGGCAGCAACTGAGCTGAAGAGAGTGAGTGCTTCGCCGACCTTATGCGGCAGCAATTCAGGTAAGCAGCTCTCCACAAAAGAGTACACAGAGTGCACTGTTGGCACCATCACCCCCGCTGCCAACAGAGTCTTTAAACCGAATAACAAAACCCTGCTCCAGCCGGGTGATCCAAGCCTGCGCTGCATTATAATAGCCAGAACCACGCAACTGACAGCGCTGCAAAACACAGTTGCCGAAGCCATTCCACAATGCCTGAAATTCTGTGGCAGGTATATAATCGAAGCTACATTAAGGGTTATGTTCAGCAGCACCATCCACACTGCCACACGTACAGGAGTGCGAGTGTCCTCCATGGCATAAAAGAGAGGGGCAAACACCTTGTAAATGCCAAAAACAATCAGACCCGGTGCATAAAAGGCCAGGGCTCGAACGGTTTGAACAGCGCTATCCTCATTAAACATGCCACCGGTAAACATGTATATAAGACGCACAATCGGGTCTGCCAGCAGCATCAGTCCCACAGCCGCGGGCAACATAATAAACAGCATATTGCAGAGCGACTGACGAACCGTAAGCAGCATGGCGGGCGTATCGCCCCTGAGAGCCTGTGCAGACAGCGTTGGCAGCAGCACAGTACCTAGTGCCGTAGCAAAAAGTCCAAGCGGAAGGTTCACTAGAATGACAGCATAGCCAAGAGCAGCAGCGGCCCATGGTGCCGCTGCCAGTGCAAGAAATCCATCTATACATACATTTAGTTGCACCACGCCCATACCTGCAGCAGAGGGAACCAGAAGCATCATAACGCGCTTCACCCTGGGGTCTTTGCTGAAACCGCGTCGGGGCCAGGGGCGTAATTTCATGCGGATAAGCACAGGAATCTGAACGGCAAGCTGTATAACGCCGGCCACGACGACGCCCCAGGCCACGGCCTTGATCCGTACCTCCAGCGAAGCCGGCATCAAGGGGCATATCAGTACAAGCGTAAGAATCCATACCACATTCAGCAGCACCGGTGTTAATGCCGGAACGGCAAAGTGCCCCACCGAATTGAGCATCCCCATACAGAGAGCAACCAGACAGATAAACAGAGCATAGGGGAGCATTATGCGCATCATGGGCAAAACCAGTGAAGCCGTGGAACCCTCAACCAGATACGCATCTACAACACCGAGAAGTAATACTCCGGAGATAACGATAGTGCCGAGCATAATCGACATCAGGCTAACCATTCGTCCGCCCAGCAGACTCGCACCCTCCCGGCCATCCTCCTTTAAACTCCTTGTAAACACAGGAATAAATGCAGCCGAAAGCGCACCCTCGCCAAACAATCGCCTGAAGAGGTTCGGCAATTGGAATGCCACATTAAAGGCCCCCTTCACCAGCGTGGTTCCAAAGTATTGCGCCATTAACACTTCGCGCAGCAGACCCAGCAACCGGCTGCATCCGGTCCAGAAGGAGATAACAAACGTTGAGCGCAGAACAGAGCGCATTGATTCGCGCAGTGCACTCATCCATCCACCTCATCCAGCAAAGAGCTCACCTCTGTAAATACACGTTGCGGTTTTATGCGCGACATCACTTTACGCGCCTCCGACGACTCACGCGGCACATCGCGCCTGTGGCGCACTCCCGGGAGCGTAACCACCCGACTCATCGGGCCCAGCGGCCCGGTTTTTTCTGGGTCGGTAATGCCGTACACCGCTACCACGGGCGCACCAACCGCAGCGGCCAGATGCATTCCTCCGCTATCGTTGCATACCACGACTTTACAGCGCGACAGCAGCAGCGCAAGTTCGCGTAATGTTGTACGCCCGGCCACACTGAAAGCACCCTCCCCTATCTCAGCAGCGACAGAGTCGCAAAGATCACTCTCTGCGGCGGTTCCCATAACAGCAAAACCCACGCCCCGCTCCCTCTTCAGCTCACGGGCCAGCTCTACGACATACTCCACGGGCCAGCGTTTAACTCCCCCACGGGCCGCACCCGGCAGCAGACCTATCAAGGCGGTGGACCCCAGCTTCAGGCGTTCAGCAACAGCATCCGCTTCAGAAGCATTTACCGCCATAGAGGGCTGCATATCATCCAAGTCATCTGCCCGCAAACCAAGTATACGGGCCGCCTCCCAAGACTGATGTACCCCCGCAGGGCTCCACCGGGGAAGCAGGTCGCTCAGAAGAAAGGAGCGCAAGTCGCCACCGATTCCACGGCGTTGAGGAATGCGCGCCATCCAGGGAACAAGCGCTGAACGAAACGAGTTCGGCAATATGCAGGCGGTATCGTAACCGGAACCACGTATATCTTTTGCCAGTTGGCGCATGCCGCGAACTTTGCGGGGAAGCTCAATCACATCATCCACGAAATCGCACATCTTCCATAAATCACCAAGGGGTGCTCTCGACAACACTGTAATCTTGACATCAGGGAAACGTTTGCGATAACTCATCACGGCAGGCATAGCCATAACCACATCGCCCAGCCAGTTCAGGCCGACCAGCAGCATACTCTCGGGCAGCCTGGGCCATGGAATCTGACTAAATATCGGAGGCTCACATATTCTTATATATATCGATGCCATGCTCACTACTCCACCCACTGGCGCTTCTTTCGGCGACGCTCACGCTGCTCGCGTCCCATAAAGCAGATACGCTCGATACACTGATGAAAGTCATCAGCACCACTCAATATTTCAATATCCACCCTCAGGTAGTAGATCGGCACGTCGCAACGCTCAAGCCGCGGGATCCGAACCGCATCCTTCTCTGTAGTCAAAACGGCATCAGCGCTCAATTCGCGGGCCCGGTTTATTACATTAATAATCTCCTGCTGCGAGAAGCGATGGTGGTCGGCAAAGCGAACCCGTTCCGCCAATGTCACGCCAAGCGATTCAAGAGAATTCTCGAAACCGGTAGGAACAGCAATACCTGAAAGAGCGACAACGCGCATCCCCTTCAGCAGATCCAGCGACTTCTCCTCATGCGTAAACACATGCCGCAGATAACGGGATTTGTGACAGCACTCAACAAACTCCGCCGAAGGAGCAAGTGCCTGTATCTGCTCCCGCAGCGCTTGATGACCGGAGCCGTCGCTCTTGGTAATAAACACAAAGTCAGCGCGGGATATATTCCTGACAGGTTCGCGCAATATCCCGCGCGGCAGGCAGTTGCCATTGCCAAACGGATTGGTACTGTCGACCAGCACAACTTCAATACCATGTTTCAATTTCTGATACTGAAATCCATCATCAAGAATCAGCGCATCGCACCCCAGGCGATTGATAGCGTAGCGTCCGCCTTTGACGCGGTCTTTGTCGACCACAACCGCCACATCGGGCAGATTACTGGCAAGCATATAGGGTTCATCACCACTCATTTCACTATCGAGCAGAAGAATTTTACCATCCGAAACTATTCGTAGCGGTATCCGCCC
>CAZAKU010000122.1:0-3045 GCA_964485765.1 uncultured Lentisphaerales bacterium | reverse complement strand
TAACCGCACGTACTGAATCGGCGCCCTTCTCATGCCCTCGCACCCGCGGCAAACCATGCTGTCTGGCCCATCGCCCGTTGCCATCCATAATGATGGCAACATGGCGCGGCACATGCGGCGATGTTTTTACCTCAGGCTCTTCGCTCATATAAACGACCTTCAGAGCCCGATCATCATCGTGCTTTCGCGTGCCGGGCCAACCGAAAGGATTCCAAGTTTAGCGCCGATAAGCTCCACCAGACGCTCCACATAATTCCGGGCGGCTTCAGGAAGCTGAGAATATTCCGTGGCAGAGGTAGTTGGACACATCCAGCCGGGCATCTCCTCATATATCGGATTACAGCGTTCAAGAATGCGTACATTCGAGGGAAGCGTATCGTAAATCCGGCCATCACACTCATAGGAGACACAGATCTTGATCTTCGGCTGATCGTCGAGTACATCCAACTTTGTCATCGCCCAGAAATCAACGCCGTTAACCATGGCTGCGTAGCGGCCTACGACAGCATCGAACCACCCGCAGCGGCGCGGGCGCCCCGTAGTAGCACCGAACTCACCACCCTTTGCACGTAACTGCTCCCCGGTTTCATCCATCAGCTCCGTCGGAAATGGGCCCGCACCAACACGTGTAGTGTAAGCCTTAATAACCCCGATGCACCGATCTATTCTGCGTGGAGAAAGACCAGAACCGGTGCATGCGCCGCCGGCCGTTGAATTGGAGGATGTAACAAATGGGTAGCTACCAAAATCGATATCCAGCATTGTGCCCTGTGCACCCTCAAAAAGAATTGGAGTACCGGCCCGATCAGCCTCGTTAACAATCGTGACCGTGTCAGCGATGTAAGGCGCCAGAGTCTCGGCAACCTGCACATACTTAGCCACCGTAGCCTCACGATCCAGCTCATCCGCCCCCATATCGCGAAGCTCTGTATTGGCCGCATCAACTCTTTCAGCAATAATATCAGCAAAGTCAGGCGACAGCATCTCACCCATTCGTACGCCTTCGCGCAGGACCTTGTCACGATATCCAGGCCCGATACCACGCCCGGTCGTACCGATCTTATCCGATTCAGAGCGACGCTGCTCATGGGCCAGATCGATCGCCTGATGAGTCAATAACACCATCTGTGCACGTTCACTCACAAAGAACCGGTCGGCAACCTCTATCTGCTGCTCAGCTAACCCCTCCATCTCCGACACAAGCGAGAGAGGGTCAATCACAGCTCCGTTACCGATGACACACTGCTTTCCGGGATGCAGAATACCGGAAGGGATGAGATGTAATACAAACTTTTTCCCGTCGAATTTGACGGTGTGGCCAGCATTACTGCCCCCCTGGAAGCGAACAACAAGACCGACATCCTTCGTCAACACATCAATAATTTTGCCCTTACCCTCATCACCCCACTGAGCACCCACAAGAACCGTATTTGGCATGGGATCAGCCTCCTATAAAGTCATTTTCACATAAAGTTCAATACGCACAATGCACCCATATAGGGCACAACAAAGACGGCTATAATAGCCTGCCTCAAGCCCCATAAGCAACTATATTAAGTACAACAAGTTTTGTTGTTGCCCGCGCCCCCAAAGGAGGGGTATTATTTATGCATGAAACCTGTTTTGGTCATTATTCCCACATACGACGAACGAGAGAATGTTAAACCTATCTCTGAAGCGGTACTGAAGTATATAGAGAATGGCGATATCCTCTTCGTCGACGATTCTTCTCCCGACGGAACCGGGGAGTTAATCGACGAGCTGGCTGTGAAAAACCCGAGAATCAAGGTAATGCACCGTCCAGAGAAAAGCGGCCTGGGCAGAGCGTATATTGACGGGTTCAAATGGGCCCTGGCACGCGACTACGCCCTTATTCTTGAGATGGATGCCGACTTCTCGCACGACCCCAGAGAGCTCCCACGCTTCATTGAGGCCGCACAGGATGCCGACCTGATTCTGGGGTCACGTTACGTAAATGGCATACGGATCACCAACTGGCCGCTCAGCAGGCTTATGTTGAGCAAAGGTGCAGCCACATACGTTAAGCTCATTACCGGCATGCCGATCACAGACCCCACAGGTGGATTCAAATGCTTCCGAAGAGAGGTCCTTGAAGCCATCGATCTTAACAACATTGAATCGAGCGGCTACTCTTTCCAGGTTGAAATGACGCACACCGCATGGATGAAAGGGTTCCGCATAAAAGAGATCCCCATCGTTTTTGAAGATAGGAAGGTTGGCTACTCAAAGATGAGTACCGCTATCGCAAGAGAGGCCCTGAGGATGGTATGGAAACTTGCCTTCCGCAACGGGTTTCGGCGGAAACCCTCCAAACGCACGAACGAAGAGCATAAACCATGAGCGCTACGGTCGTTCCCATAACAAGAAAGTTACCTCCTCTATTGCGTTTATTACGTCCCGGTCAATGGACAAAGAATGCGCTGGTAGGGGCTGCATGCTTCTTCGCCTTATGGGACCCCGGTCAGGAACTTACTCCGTTCAGCGCAATAATCCACTCCGCATGGGCCGTCATCATCTTCTGTATTGTGTCCAGTGGTGTTTACGTATTCAATGACCTACGCGATGTAGAGAGCGACAGGCACCATCCACTAAAGCGTCTGCGACCCATCGCAGCGGGTGAGGTAAGCGAAAAAACCGCTAAAGTCCTCTCCCTCTCACTGTTGCTGGTCGGGCTGGGGGCATCATTGACTCTCCCGGCGGCGTTCACACAAACCGTAGCCTGTTACATTGCCATTCAACTCGCTTACACCACATTTCTGAAAAAGGTGGCACTGCTGGACGTCTTTATTATCGCTGCCGGATTTGTGCTGCGGGCAATAGCCGGAGGAATGGCTATCTCGGTGGAGATCTCACCATGGCTACTGGTATGCACCTTCCTGCTGGCGCTGTTCCTTGCTCTCTGCAAAAGACGCCATGAAAAGAGCTCACTCGAAGATGATGCCAAAAAGCACCGCCCGGCGCTGCTTCATTACGACACTCGTCTACTGGATCAGCTGATTGCAATCACCAGCGCAGCCACCATCG
>CAZAKU010000121.1:0-7089 GCA_964485765.1 uncultured Lentisphaerales bacterium | reverse complement strand
CAGCGCCTGCCGGAAGCCTGGTTGTCTGTTAATCGGCAGGCAATCGGAGAGAGTCTGTTTTATTACGAGAGTCAAAGTGAAGCCGCATACCTGGACAAGGTGTGGTCTACTCTGTATGAAAATGAACCTGAAGAGTACAATACGATACGTGCCGATACCCGCCACTTACTGAGTATGCCGGTCAAGGCGGGATTCCTGAATATGTCGCCCCGCGTCGGGGCCAGGGCCACCTACTATGCCGAGACGGTTGAACATGATTCGGAGCTTGTCCCTGCAGGGATTACCTCAGATGGTGTGTCGTATGGTTCTTATACTAACGATGTTCCCTATGCTGCAGGTGCCGGTTTGCGCCTGATGTTCGATCTCGGGCTGGATGTTTCATTTAAGGCATACCGGGTGTGGAACAGCGGTGGCGGTCAGCGTCGCCACATAGTTGAGCCATATGCTGACTATGATTTTGTGACAGATCCTAATATTACTCAGGATGATCTTTACCAGTTTGATGAGATAGATACCCTCGATGGGCAGAACCGCCTGCGTCTGGGTGTTCGTAACAAGTTGCAGCGTAAAGAGGCTGGAAAGTCCCGTACAACTACGGATGTTGATCTGTATGCCGGTTTGCTGATGACTCCGGAGGGAGGGGAGAAGAACCTCGACACTCTGGGGATGAGGGCCCGTTTTCGTCCCGCAACCTGGTTGTTGATTGATTCGGATTTGGAGTACAGCTCTTCGTACAGTGCTCTTGAGTCTTTCAATGCCCGCCTGCGCTTCTGGCAGAAAGCAATGGATGCGGATGTAGAATATATTTATCGCGACGAGGACCTTCTCATAGGTGATATATCGAGCCTGATTCATGGTGGTATCACCTTTCGCCCGAGTGATCGATGGGAGTACAATCTCTTTGGCCGCTACGAATTCGAGCAGGGCCGGGTGGAGGAGCAGGGGCTTTACGTTCAGTGGGCCTGGGACTGTTTGACATTTCGCGTAACCGGCAAGGTCCAACCCGGGTATGAGCGTGATAATGGTTCGGAAGTGGACGATGATTACAAGGTTTCGTTCCGTATGTGGGTCAATGCATTTCAGAGGATAGGGTCATGAGGAAACTTTCATCTTGCAGGGCGTTTACGCTAGTGGAACTTCTGGTGGTGATGTCCATAATTGTAATACTTTCAACAGTTGTGGCTGTGAACCTATGGCCCGAACTCGAAAACGCAAAACGTACCGCGGCGCGTGAGCAGATAGCGGCCTACAGTATGGGGCTGGCTCGTTACCGGGCGGCACATGCGATGCTTCCAACACAACGTCAGGGACTTTTCGCCCTTTATGCTGAACCGACGACTGCACCTGTGCCGGAAGATTACCCTGCTGTTGGTTACATGGAGAGTCTTGAAATGAAGCCTGATCCCTGGAGTAATGAGTATCTCTACTTCTCTCCCGGCCGCAAAGGTGAAGCGTATGAGATCGTCTCATTCGGTGCCGATGGCGAGGAGGGAGGTGATGGCAAAAATGCCGATATCTCCAGCTCGGATCACTAAAACAGCGCTTACCTCCTCCTCCGTAAAGTAAGATCTTTGATGCATTAAGTTGCTTTTCATGCAATGTTCGGGTTAAAGAGTCTTGATTCCTCATTGTGTAAGGGTGTACTGTTGGCGGGCGTGAGTAAGAGATTAAAGGAGATTATATGCCGAAGGATGATTCAATAGAGGTAGAGGGAACCGTTATAAAGGTTCTGCCTGCCACGATGTACCGTGTTAAACTTGAGAATGGGCACGAAGTGCTGGCCCATATTTCTGGTAAGATGCGAAAGTTTTTCATTAAAATAACAACGGGTGACAAGGTAACACTTCAGATCTCTCCATACGATCTCTCCAAGGGGCGTATTGTGTATCGGCACCGTACATAAATCAGTACTGTGGCTGAATGGTTTGTTCGATGTTGTCCGGTTGGAAGTTTTCGTTGATTCGATCGCGGATGATCCAATTGTATCTTGATTAGGAGCGACTGTGTGAAAGTCAGGGATCTGAAAGTTGGTCAATCCGGGAGAGTTGTCGGTTATAGAGGTGCCGACCGTGAGTATCGCCATAAACTTCTGCGCATGGGGCTGGTAAAGGGAGCCGAGTTCAGGCTTGTGAGGATGGCTCCGATGGGTGATCCGGTTGAAGTGGAGTTACGCGGATTCAGCCTTACTTTACGTAAGACTGAGGCCGATGCATTAGAAATTGAGTCGATTTCGTAGTTATATTTTTATAGTGAAAGAGTCGCAACTGTGACCGTTTAGCCTGAAAAAAGAGCCTTTCGGCTCTTTTTTTTTGTACCTTTTTGAGAACTTAAGGGCACTTTTTACTAAAAATAGTTCGTTGAAAAACAGGTCTTTATAGAGTTTTCCCAGTAAAAAGCGCCTGTTTTGGCTCAAATCGGACGTTTTGTTGAGCTTTCGGCTATTTTGCTTCGTGTAAATTATAGCGTGTTTTGCGAATTTTGTTCTTGTAAGCATAAAGACTTTGCTTCACTGTCTTGCGTTAATGGGTTGTCATTTCGTCGCGTGTTGGGTTCGCGGCGCTGGTTTAGGCAACCGAAACAACAAATAAAAGAGGCAGCATGAACGTCGATATTATAAGACGCAGTGTAATTGCTACAGTTCTTTTCGGCTTTACCGCCGGGGGTGCTATCGCTCAGGAAACAACAGATTCTGCGGGAACTGCAGGCGACGACACAACTGTTGCGCCAGACGCGGCCCCGGAGAGTTCCGCAGCAGTAGAGGACTCCTGGTCCTGGTTAAGTGCCGGCGGTGATTTCAGAGCACGTGAAGTACATTTTGATGACATTCCTATAATTGCTGATCCTCCCGGAGTGACACGTGGCGGAATGAACCACTTCTTCCGTTTTCGTACGCGCCTTTGGGCAAGAGCCGATGCGGGTGAGTTCGGGACATACTATGGCCGTTTGACGCATGAGTTCCGCTATAACGTAAAACCGGATAATAACACGGCGTGGGAATGGTCTGAAGAGGCCGTGGTCGACAGTCTGTATGTTGATTACATGGAGATAGAGGATTGGTCCTTCCGTGTTGGTCGTCAGGATTTTGCAGGTCCGGTAACAGGATATGGCACCGGCAAACTGATTCTCGACGGTACTCCAAAGGATGGTTCACGTACCATCTATTTTGATGCCCTGAAGATACGCTACAGTGCCATTGAAAACATGACAGTTGACGTGGTCGGTGTATATAATCAGCCCGAGAATGAACTGGCAATTAACTCTCAGGATCGTGATGTCACCGGTTATACTGCCGGCTATAATGATATGACAGAGAGTGGCGCGTTTGTTTACCTTAAGGATAACCGTTTTGCTGATACTCCTTACGAGGCGTATTACATTTACAAACGTGAATCAAGCTGGGTAAAGGGCGATGATCCTATGTCAGGCGGTAATTTCAATACCTTTGGTGGCCGTTTGATGCCGAAGATGGGTGAAGATTTCGCCGGCAATCTGGAAGTCGCGTATCAGTTCGGTAATCGCGGTGCTCAGGATCAGGAAGCCTGGATGGTCGACGCAGTTGTTGACTACGCAATTCCAGCCATGACTGAGAAGGGCGGCAAGCTCTCCTTGGGTATTTACTACCTCTCCGGCGATGATCCCGATACTATGGATGACGAAGGCTGGAACCCTCTCTGGGCACGCTGGCCTCAGTATAGCGAACTTTATGTTTATGCATTTGACGCAGAGGGCGCAGGCCGCTGGTCTAACGTTATCTTCCCGCATCTTGATTTTGCGATGAGGATCACTGATTCCGTTGGCCTCAAGGCATATATCGGTCAGATGCTGGCTGATGAAGCGAATGGCCCCGGTGGCGGCACTGAGCGTGGATGGCTTGGCGTTATCCGCAGCGATTTCACCCTCGCACAGGGAAATTACGGCAAAGTGACCGGTCATCTTCTGGCTGAAGCTTTTGACCCGGGCGATTATTACAACGTTAGTGAAATGGCGCATTTCCTGCGCTGGGAACTGCTTTACTCCTTCTGATAATCAGTCGAAATAGGCTTTATTTGAAGCAGCGCCGTCGCGAAAAGACGGCGCTGTTTCCGTGGAAACAGCAAAAAAACATCGTTTTATCCCTTGCGGGAAGATGCAAGGTGTGATAAATGCTTCATGTTTTGCGCCATACCAGGTGGTTGGCGTACAAGTCGCGTATATCCAACTATTTTGTTTTTAGTAAGTACTTGGATGACGCGCCATTATTAACACTAACCCAGACGGATTGATATAGTGACAGCGAAAAAACGCGTCGAATTCGACCTGTCGCAGTTTGTTGGAGCCGAAGGCTCTGACATGGCGGCGTTACTCGAAGAAAGCATAACTAACTTCAGTGAAGGTTCCATAATTAAGGGCAGCGTCCTTGCCATTCGCGGCAACGACGTTATGGTAGATGTAGGCTACAAATCTGAAGGTGTCGTATCTGCACACGAGTTTGAAGACATTGCGCAGGTTAAGATTGGCGATGACGTCAGTGTGCTGCTTGTTGAAGTAGAGAATGATCACGGTGTGATTGTTCTAAGTAAACAAAAGGCTGACGAAAAACTGCGTTGGGATGCTGTACTTGAAAAGTACCAAGAGGGCGTCGTAGTAAAAGGCAAGGTCGAGAGCCGTGTCCGTGGCGGACTTATCGTTGCTATCGATGGCGTCGAAGCCTTCCTGCCGGGATCACAGATCGATGTTATGCCTGTGCATAATACCGATGTCTATGTCGGCAACGAATATGATTTCAAGATTTTAAAGATCAGCGCAGAACGCCGGAATATCATCCTGTCGCGTCGTGAACTGATCGAAGAGCAGATGGTAGGTAAGAAGCGCGAGCTGCTTGCTTCCATTGAGAAGGGCCAGAAGCGCGTCGGTAAGGCTAAGAATATCACCGACTTCGGTGTATTCGTGGACTTGAACGGTCTGGACGGACTGTTGCATATCACCGACATGAGCTGGGGCCGCATCAAGCATCCTTCCGAGATGGTTGAGGTTGGTCAGGAGCTTGAGGTGGTCATCCTGGAAGTAGACCTTGAACGTGAGCGTGTCTCACTTGGTCTCAAGCAGGCTCAGCCTAACCCATGGGAAGCTATCGAAGAGCAGTATCCTGTCGGCAGCCGTCTGCGCGGTAAGGTTGTTAACCTGGTGCCTTACGGTGCATTCGTCGAGATTGATGAAGGTATCGAGGGTCTCGTGCATGTGAGCGAATTCTCATGGACCAAGCGTATCTCCCGTGCCTCAGATGTTCTGAAGGTCGGCGAAGAGGTCGATGTTGTTGTACTGAGCGTCAATATGGCCGAGCAGAAGATAGCCCTCGGTATTCGTCAGACAGAGGCCAACCCCTGGGATACTGTCCAGGATCGTTACCCTGTCGGCTCCAGAATCACCGGCAAGGTACGTAACTTTACCTCCTATGGCGCGTTCGTTGAACTCGAAGAGGGTATCGACGGCATGATCCATGTGTCTGATATGTCCTGGACACGTAAGATCAACCACCCGACCGAAGTCCTTCAGAAGGGCCAGGAAGTCGAGGCAGTTGTACTGGAAGTGGACCCCGGCAATCAGCGTATCTCTCTCGGCCTCAAGCAGGCTACAGATGATCCATGGAACACCATCTCCGCACGTTACCGTGTCGGCCAGCTCGTCAAGGGGCAGGTCTCCAAGGTTGCATCATTCGGCGCATTTATTGAGCTGGAAGAGGGCGTCGACGGTCTGGTCCATATCTCTCAGATCAGCGATGATCACATCGAGAAGGTTAAAGACGCATTGAAGGTCGGTGATGACGTTGAGGCACGCATTGTTCGCATTGATCGCGAAGAACGCCGTATTGGTCTCAGCATCAAGGCCGCTTCGATGGATGAAGAGGATATGGAAATTCCGGAAGAGATTCTTGTTGATCTCAAGCCCGGAGAGAATATGGTCGGTTTGGCCAGCGCTTTTGACGAAGCACTGGGTGGCGAGGAATGGCGCCCCGGCGAAGATTCTGAGTAAAAGTGCGCCGCTTCGGCCGCAGCTTATGCGGCCGTATGGCTGGCGATAGTTTTATACCATACCGGGCGTCCCGTTTTACGGGGCGCCCGTTTGTTGTGAAGAGGATTGTTGGATGGATAACATTATAAAGATATTGCAGGCACGCGGGCTGTTCGATGATCAGACCAGTGCAGAGGTCGAAAAAGCAGCTGAGCAGCCTATGACTGTGTATGCCGGTTTCGACCCCACATCTACCAGCCTGCAGGCGGGCAATTTTGTGACCATAATGGCACTGGCCCATTTTCAGCGTTGTGGTCACAAGGTAATTGCGGTTGTCGGCGGTGCGACCGGGTTGATAGGCGACCCTTCGGGTAAGGCTTCGGAGCGCCAGCTCCTCAGTGAAGAGCAGGTGGAGAAGAATCTGGAGGGTATCCGTGAGAACCTCTCCCGCTTCCTTGACTTCGAGCATCCCACCGCACCGGCTGTAATCATTAATAATTATGACTGGCATCGTGAATTTGATTTTGTTCGTTTCCTGCGTGAAGTCGGTAAGATGTTCCGCATGGGAAGTATGCTGGGTAAGGAGAGTGTTCGGGCACGTCTGAACAGTGAAAGCGGTATGAGCTTTACGGAGTTCAGCTACCAGCTTCTGCAGGCCTATGACTTCCTGCATCTCTACGATACCTACGGTTGCCGGATCCAGATCGGCGGGTCTGATCAGTGGGGTAATATAACTGCCGGTACTGACCTGATTCGCAAGCAGAGGGGTGAGGAGGCCTTTGGCGTTACCTTCCCGCTGGTTTGCGACAGCTCGGGTCAGAAGTTTGGTAAGAGCGAAGGCAATGCGATTTATCTCGATCACCGCATGACCTCTTATTATGACTTTTACCAGTTCTTTATGCGTACCGCAGATGCGGATGTGATCCGATTTATTAGAATCTTCAGCTTCATGGATGAGGAGCAGATCTCTGAATTCGAGAAGCTGGTGCAGGAGTGTCCCGAGAGACGCGAAGCCCAGCGTGCTCTGGCTGAAGATGTCACCCGCAGGGTTCATGGAGAAGATGGCCTGCAGATCGCACAAAAGGCCAGTTCGGTTCTCTT
>CAZAKU010000120.1:0-3987 GCA_964485765.1 uncultured Lentisphaerales bacterium | reverse complement strand
ACCAGATACTGGTCAACGGATTGTTTAGCTGCCGATCCAGTTCACCCAAATCCGCATTGGAAAGATCCAGCTCCTCCTCTTGCGCAGAAACAAAAGGAAGCAATACGGCAAACAAACAACACATAGTAAAAACAAAACGCAATTTCACAAAGACCTCCGTCAAAACAATTACCTTTGGTGTTAGTCTGCCCTTAACATGCTTAGCGATAATGCCATCATCACCTGCTGTGAGCTACCGCATCCATCAATGGTCCAACTTACTTCGGAAACATAAGCTGCACCTGAAAGCGAGCTGTCCAATCACCATAAGTGTCAGGCTTCTCGGCATTATAGTACACCTGACCATTCAGATTAATCGGCATTTTACCTATCCGTACAACCTTACCGGCGCCACCACCAAAAGGAATAATCCAGCGTTCATCAGATGTTACATTCCAGTCGGCAGTAATCGTTGGAGCGCTGACAATATACCATCCACTATCGAGGTTATAATTGATGAAATACTGGAACAGAAGTTTATTAAATTCCAGAGCATCGTCAATTCCCCAGACGTTGTTAACCAGGCCTCCTGCCACCCATTTGCCCTTGATCCATACAGCAACCGCCGATGCACCTCCACCCCATTGATCTGCCTCAAAGGCTTCTTCGGTAGCTGTAGGGATAGAAACAACCGGTCCGATGCCCCAGGTAATATTGTTAACAGGCTTACTCGGAGCAAACCAACTGGTAAAGGAAGTGTCTCCGAGGCCATTTATCTGCCCCCCGTCCGGATCGGGTGCGCTGATAAAGGGAAAGATAGTTCTGGTAATAAGGTTCCAGTCTTCACCCAGTCTAAATGGATAGACGGGTTGAATATTAAGAATATTAAGTACGTCACCGTCTATCCCGCCAAATGTTGTGTTATTCTGAAAAGGAAGGCTTATCATCGATGCCAGCGGGTTTTGTGCCGCCGCCGCCATATCATCGCTTTCCTGCCCTATAGCCAGCATAGGTGCGATAAAAGAACAAACAGCACATAAGATAATGATTCTTGATTTCATTGTGTCTCCTACTTGGTTAATTATACTTATTCCTACGGTCAAAATATCAGAAGCATTCAGCAAAACAAGGACAGAACAAACTCCTGCCATCCAAACCAAAATCCGAGCAACTGCCGTGATGGTAGCACCGAAAGATCAATATTCAAACAATTATATTATATTCAGCCAGGTAACCAGTGCTACTTCAGCTGCATCTCCAGATTCATCACGTCTTCCTCAATTGCAGAACCCTGTGCGTCAAAAACCCCCATGGATTGCTCGAGCAATGCGGGAGGATACTCAAGGGTATAGGCAATTGTGGCAGAGCGCGA
Organism: uncultured Lentisphaerales bacterium; assembly: GCA_964485765.1. Classification (GTDB taxonomy): domain Bacteria; phylum Verrucomicrobiota; class Kiritimatiellia; order RFP12; family CAZAKU01; genus CAZAKU01. Next base: position 2,636 of record CAZAKU010000120.1, on the reverse strand, counting down.
TTCCTCCGCGGGAATATCAAAGCTCCAGCGAACAGCACCTTTATCATCCGGCTCCTGTTTCGGAACAATCTTAACACCGTAAACACGTACATCCTTACTTTGCGAAACGGGGATGCGATCCCCCAGCTCTACCGTCACAGGATTACGGGACAGGTTTTGAACCTTAAGAGCAAACTCCGCCTGCAAGCGTGTACGGCGACCACGTGACACGTTGCTGGTTTTACGATTCAGAGTGCGCGATAGTTTTATCTGATCAGCAACCCCGAGATACACGGAAAAGCGCTCACCTGGAGAGACAAAATCAATTTCTGTCTGCCCCATAAAGGCGCCATCGCGATATATCGCCACCTTTCCGGGTAGAATAGGTTCTTCCCCGTTATGCTCAAGATCCGCAGTTACGGCGGCATTGAGAGACACTCGCGGGGCAGCCACTATACGTGTAACAGCAGGTATTTCAAGAACACCGATAGGTATGCGAACCCTCGTCCCATCAGCGCGAATCACGGGGGTATTAAGTCCTTTGAACTGGGCACTGGTGCCCCGTTTTTCGATCTCCCTGAACGCGATAACATTACGTGTCATGCGCTTCGACTGCTCCTGATAATTGCCATAGAAATCGTCCTGAAACGCCTCGTCATTGTTAACCGAATTCCATACTGAGATCTGAGAAGAGTATCTTTGCTGTGCTTTACCAAAGCTACTTCCGCCTTGCGCAGCTACCGGACGTCCTGAAGACTCAAGAAACAACCCTTGCACCTCCGGAATACGAGACGACTCAACGGGTGATTGCGTTGAAAACCTTATCTCTGCCCCCGTCCAATCCTCTCCTGTCGTCTGTGTAAGCACAGCGTGTGTTGCAAAGCTTATCTTATCCGGTGATCTGCCGGCGGCTCTAAGCTCATGCACGGGCTCCCATGTTGTGCCGGGCACCATGTATGAAAGCTGTAGGGTTGCATCCATTGGTGCATCTGCTCTTACAACAATCTGTACTGAGCTCTGCTGGAGTGATGCCTTGTTTTTATACTCTGCCAGTCGCTTCGTTCTTGCAATCAATTCCGGATTCAACTCCCTCATTCCGCGCTCTATCTCCCTCTGCCTCTTCAGTGCAGCACTGTATGAGGTATCAATATAGCTAATGACCTTCCCATAGGCTTCTATATCAAGAGATCCTCTATTAGCGCCCTCCGGTAATTTTTCGCGGGAAAATATACGCATTTGCTTCAGTTGGTTCATGCTGGCAGCAACAACCGCCAATTCATCACTCAGATCCTGGATTTTGTCCTGTAACTCCTGCACCTCCAACTGCGCATCCCGAAGAGAACTGTCCTGTGGTTTAGCAAGGAACTTACGCTCGACCTCAACATCGATAACCGAGGCCTTACCTACCGGCAGAACAGCAACCCTTACGGATTCGGAATCGATCCAGCCGGGCAGACCCGAGAATGTGACACTGTTCTCTCCCTTCTTCAAAGAGTGCTCCATTTCGCGCATCACACGCGCACGGTCACTGAAAACGGTTACCTGCCTGATCCCTGAACGGGGTGCTTCCGCGGCATAAGCATTAGTAAACTGAGTCACAACAAAGCAAAACGAAATGCCGGTAAGCAACAGGCGCCCAAAACGATTCGATTTCATGGAATACTCCTTTGTAAGCGTCAGACCACAGATGGTCCGCAAACAGATTCATAACGGTCCATTCGACTGTCGCATAGTTATCAGATTTTGACAAGAATACATTCTTTCGCTAAGAAGCCACTTGCAATGCAAGGCGTTACGCAATAGAACCGTCTTCTAAACTGCGCTACGGGACGTTGGTGAAACCCCTCAATAACCATAACCGTACATCCGTATTAACAGAAGCGTGGCGGGTAGATCAGGGATTGTCTCAGGCGCGTGAAAGATACTTTCCGGTTCTGGTATCGACCTTCACCATCTCGCCCGATGCCATATACTCAGGTACCTGCACAATATGCCCGGTGCTGAGCGTGGCCGGTTTGGAGCGCGCAGTAGCCGATGCCCCCTTTATTGAGGGATCGCACTCCACAACCTCCATGACCACGGTGTCGGGCATCTGAATCGTAAGTACTCTACCATCACTGCAGAGCGCAGTTATCCCCTCCAGATCCTCAATCAGAAAGTTAGTTTCATATTCAATATCTGAATGCCGAAGGGTAAACTGATCGTAACTTTCAAGATCCATAAAGGTGTATTCGTCGCCCTGCTTAAAGATAAACTGAACTTCACGTTTATCAAAATCAGCATCTTTCAGCATGTCATCGCCCTTTAGCGTCTGATCAACTTTATGACCATTCACAAGATTACGAAAACGACATCGATAGAGGCTGGCAGAGCCGCGGGCAGTGGGAGAGCTTACCTTGAGACTATCAAGTACATGCGGAGCGTCATTGATACTTACCATACTTCCGCGTTTCAGATCACATGCTTTAATCATTATTCAAATTCCTGCCTACTGTAATAAAATAAGGGATATACTATTCAACCGGTTTAATCATACGGGCGCCATCGGAACATTTTATTATCCGTATATCACATGGCACATCGAAACTGCGTGAATACGCTTTTGTTATCGCTCCGGCTGCGGTTTCGGCATCGCGCGGATGAACAAGAACCACAAC
>CAZAKU010000119.1:0-2931 GCA_964485765.1 uncultured Lentisphaerales bacterium | reverse complement strand
GCATACCGCGGTTTCACGGAATGTAACCCCACTCATCAGTGAATCGCCAACCAGGCCCAACGCATAGGCATCAATCTCCTGTTTCGAAATCCCCGTCAAGAGTTTCTCGGCTGTTACAGAGCTCTCTTTCTCCTTGTTGACACATGTCAGCAAAACCAGATCGTTGGCGGGGGTGCAGGTCCAGCTCTCACTTTGTTTTCGCAAGCGCTCCTGCAGCAACTGTCCCCAGGTCCGATTTATCCGAGCCCCTAACGGGGAGTGGATAATGATATTCTTCCGCCCCAGTTCATCATGCCAGCTTTCAATTAGCACACGCTCATGACTGGGAACAATGCCGGTCAGCTTCTGTTCCCGGACATAGCTGGTAATGGCTTCAACAGCCCTGTTACCCATTCCGAAGTCGGAAGTCAATTTCTTGTGCAGCGTATCAGAGTCAAGTTCATTAGCAATCAGCTCGCGCAGCTCACCCACTTCCCTCCCAAGTTGAGGACTGCGCGGAACAATCGGACCCAGCCACCAGGGAACTGTCGGAGTACTTGTCGGAGCTTCCTCCACCAGGATCTGATTCTTACGCTTTCCCGTCACCCGCCAGGTATTGCTGCCGAGAACAAATACATCTCCCGTTCGCAGGGTGTCATCCACAAAGGTCGCATCCATGCGTCCGATTCGTTTTTTACTCTTTTCAATCAGCACATCATATTCACTCGACTCAGAAATTGTGCCGACACATGTCGCGGTGATTGAAGGTGTGCCGCGGGTTGGCGCTACGGTACCGACGCTTCTATCCCAATAGACCAGTGGCCACGGAGCTCTGGCCATCTCCAAACCATGTTCTCCCGCAACCATCCGCAATACCGAAAGAAAGGTCTCCTCTTCTAAGTTTCTATAGGGATAACTGGATCGCATCAACGCCAGCAGATCATCGGTCTGCCAGGTTTGTTGTACCGAACAACCGGCAATCTGCTGGGCAAGCACATCAAGGCATTCATTTGGAATAGCAACAGGGTCGATGTTGCCATCTTTCATCGCCTTGCACAGCGCCGCCGCCTCAAACAGTTCATCGCGCTGGAAGACAAGGATGCGCCCCTTGCTGGTAGCATTCAGCAGATGCCCTGCCCGCCCGATTCGCTGCAACCCGGAAGCAACCGTTTTGGGAGATTCAAGCTGGTAGACCAAATCTATGCTGCCTACATCTATGCCCAGCTCCAGTGAGGATGTCGCCACCAGCGCATCCAGCTTGCCGCTCTTCAGATCCTCCTCGGCCTCCAGACGGATCTCCTTCGCCATTGAGCCATGGTGAACACCAATTTTCACTTTTTTGCCTGCAAGCTCACGCAGGCGCAGAACCGTCCTCTCCGCCCTGTAGCGGCTATTGCAGAAAATCAGCGTTGTGCGATGAGCCTTGATCTCCTCTACCAGGCGTTCATAGGCATTTGCCCACAGTGCATCGTTCCCGGCAGAGACAAAATCCGCCACCGGCGCCACCACTCTTACATCAAGATCTTTGCGCATACCGGCATCGACAATCTTACAGCGACGCGCGCTTCCATCTTTTGCATAACCCGCAAGAAAATGAGAGACCTCCTCCAGGGGACTCACCGTAGCAGAGCATCCTATACGCTGAATCGGTTTTTCAGAAAGTGCTTCAAGCCTTTCCAGGCTAACCGCCAAATGGGTGCCGCGTTTGCTTTCGCACATGGCATGGATCTCATCCACAATCACCGAATCCACCCGGGCCAGAGCCTTCCGCATATGCTTGCTTCCCAGCATCAGATAAAGCGATTCAGGGGTGGTAATCAGGATATGCGGAGGTTTACGCACCATTTTCTGGCGTTCATTCTGGGGGGTGTCTCCACTCCGCACTGCGACACGTATCTCCGGCAGCTCACTTTTCGAGCCTTTCGCAATTTCCGCAAGCGGGTCAATCAGGTTGCGGTGAATATCATTCCCCAGTGCTTTAAGGGGCGTTATATAGAGCACCTGAACCCCATGCAGATCAGGATCTTTTTCGAGGCGCTTATACAAACCGTCTATGGCACATAGAAATGCGGCCAGAGTTTTTCCCGATCCCGTGGGTGCTGTCAGCAGCATACTTTCACGTCGCCGAATAACCGGCCAGGCTTTCAGCTGAGCCGGAGAGGGATGTGCAAAAGTCTGGTGAAACCATCCCGCGACCGCAGGATGAAAATCACTCAAAACCGAATGTGGCTTCCTGGTCGGCATCACTTATCCCCATTGACATATCTAAAGATGCACCATCAAAAATCTAGGCAGGTAATACTTCATTATCAGAGGGACTTTATTACACAATCAGCCCGTTAAGTAAATCCGAAAATCAGAGGGAGAGCTTTTACCGCGAAAACCGGGGAGCGGGAAGAGATTATAGTTTTTAACCACGGATTACACGGAGCACACGGAAAGGAGGGAGCCCCGCCTTCACCAAGGCGAGTCAGGAAAGGGAGGAGAAATTAAATAGTGGACAAAGAATCTCATCTCTATTCTTCCTTGGTCACCGTAGCTTTGGCGAAGGTTGCTCTGTGGTGAAAAAAATCTCTCTGGCAAGTGAAATACGAAATTAGAGGGGAGTATTTACCACAGAGGACACAGAGTACACAGAGGTAAGATGAGGTAAGATCTATTTACTGGAAAAGTTGTTGGTTGTACGTTCGCGGTCCATCGCATCCCCGGACCGGTCAACTAAATTAAACATCTAGATACTGACGGCATCCAGCTCTAGCCCTTCCCCCTCCTTTGTCAGGGCGTAGCCTCGGCGAAGACTGATGTGAACGCTGTGCCCTCTGTGGTGAAAAAGATCTCTCTGCAAGTGAACATAGCGTACGTCATACACGGAAACAGCGGCTACGCTCAGGGATTATAGCTTGCAAGCGGTGTTCTCTGAGCTCCAGAGTGGTTAAAATCCCCTCTCCTCTC
>CAZAKU010000118.1:0-9118 GCA_964485765.1 uncultured Lentisphaerales bacterium | reverse complement strand
CGAGTTCGTTCAATCGAATGAACCCGAAGCGCTGTACAACGTCCATAACGGCATGGCGCGACAACTGGTCAATCACCTGATTGCCCCGATGGATCTGTCGGATGAGGAGTGGCTGAAACAGGCGACGGCTAATCTGGATCGGTTCACCTTTGTCGGCATAACCGGGCTTTATGACCTGTCCATGGACCTGCTTTGTGAATCGCTGGGCTGGGAATCTGCCGATCGGATCGATACGGCAAACACCTACGCCCAGGCATTTGGATCCGGCGAACAGTTTGAGTCCATTTCCGATGAGATCATCACCCCGCAAACCGCCGCGGCGATCATCGAACGCAATTGGATCGACCAGCAACTCTATCGACGAGGCGTGCGCGCCCTCGGCAAGCGCTGCCGCGAGGCACGACAGTTCTCCGTCTCATCGAATCAGCCCCGCCGCGGCGAACCGCCCTTACTCCTGAAGAAGGTGGCCCGGCGCCTGAACCGCATGCTGACAAATTACGTCCATCCGGTATAGGCCTAGGAGACTACATTCGCATGGGGAGATGCGGAGCTACAGCTCTTTGTTGACGATTACGGGTGACGATTGTGGATTACGACGGGAGAATCGTTCACCGTTATCGTGCGCCGAAATGGAAGGATACAGGGAATAGAAAATGATCAAAGCATGCATCATCGGGGTTTCCGGCTATGGCCAGATTCATTACGACCTTATCACTGCCGCGCAGGCGGCGGGAGATGTCGACATCGTCGGCGCGACAATCATCAATCAGGATGAGGAGCAGGAGAAATGCACCCATCTGCGCAGTCTCGGTTGTCGAATCTTCGACGATTACACTGAGATGCTGGGCGAGCTTTCCGCTAAGGCGGATCTCTGCTGCATCCCCACAGGGACACCGTTGCACCGACCCATGACCGTGGCCGCACTTGAGGCGGGGATGCATGTCTTTGTTGAGAAACCGGCGGCCGGATGCATCGAGGATGTCCGCGCCATGCAGGCGGCTGCCGAGAAGGCGGGCAAACGGGTGGCCGTGGGCTATCAGCACCTGTATGCCCCTGTTGCCATGACTACGAAACAGGCCATTCTCGATGGCAGGATTGGTCAATTGGAGGCGGTCAAATGTATGGTGATGTGGCCGCGGGATCATGCGTATTACAATCGCAACGGTTGGGCGGGTAAGCTGAGTGTCAATGGTCAGACGGTCAATGATTCGCCCTACAACAACGCGGTGGCTCACGACCTGTTGATGTCGCTGTTCCTGGCGGGCGACAAAGCATGCGACGCCGCTACGCCGACTCGCGTCGAGGCTCAGATCTTTCGCGCCAACGCCATTGAGAGCGCGTATACCGCGTCGATACATGTGGCAACCGAGGAGGGCGTGCCCATTCGATTCTATGCCACCCACGCCTGCGAGGAGACATTCGGCCCGGAAATCCATATTCGCGGGTCGCTTGGATCCATCGTCAAAACCCACGGTGACTCCATCCTGACGACCAACGATGGCAAGAGCTGTTCGTTGCTGCCGAAGGAGAGTGGCGACACGCGGTCGGAGATGATGTCGGCGGTACTTGATGCCGTGCAGGGAGGGTCGCCGTTTTATTGCGATCTGGAGCTGGCCTCCCGCCAGACCATGGTAGTCGATGCGGTTCATGAGGATTGCGAGATCCTTCAGGTACCAGGTAAGACGGTCACGTCTCAGGGCGGGAAGGTCCGGACGTTTATTCCCGGCATCGAGGACGATATGCGCGCGGCATTCGATGAGGAGTGCTCTCTAGTGCCCCGGGCCGGAAGTAAGGGGATGTAAACGCATCAGTTTAGTTTTGCGACCCGGACCAGGGCCTGTCCCTATCGCCCCCTGTCTGACATACCTTATATAGCTGTAATATCTTGAAAAACTATTCCCATATACCATTTGAACCGAAGCGTTGCCCTTTTTTCTACGGATGGATCATTGCCTTTGTCGGGGCGCTAGGAGTTTTGATGTCGCTCCCCGGGCAAACTATCGGCGTCTCGGCCTTCAACGAACCGTTGATGGAGGCCGTCCACCTTACACGCAGTCAGCTGGCCCTGGCCTATATGATCGGTACCGTAGCGAGTGCTGTTTTTCTGACTCCAGCCGTTAACCTCTACGATAAATATGGGGCCCGCATTATGGCCATTGCCTCATCAGCGGTATTGGGTGCAGTGCTAATATTCCTGAGTTATACCGGCAAGATTACAGACTATTATCAACTGAATGCGCTTCAGGCTATTGCTATGACCGCCTTCGGGTTCTTTGTCCTGCGCTTCAGTGGGCAGGGCGTGCTTACGATGACCTGCCGCAATATGTCCATGAAATGGTTTGATCACTTTCGCGGACTGGTGAACGGATTACAGGGACCACTGGTGGCAATGGGTTTCTCTATGGCACCAGCCTGGTTTGGCGGCATGATTGCCCGCTGGGGCTGGGATAGTTCATGGCGTGGTATCGGTATCTTCGCACTCTTTATCTTCCCCATCTTCGCCTGGATATTCTATCGGGACAATCCTGAAGAGAGTGGCTTGATCCCGGATGGCAGAGCCGCACATGCAATCAAGCGCAAGCGTGAGTTTAAGCTCTACCATGAGATGAATCTGAAAGAGGCCTGTGCAACCATCAGCTTCTGGGCGATCGCATTAACCCTGGGTTACTCCGGACTCTTTGTTACAGCTTTTTCATACCACCACCGCGCTATATTCGCTACGGCAGGCCTGAATGTCGACAGCACCATTAAACTATTCTTTCCGGCCGCAGCGGTTCTCTCGGTCATCCTTAAAATTGTTGGCGGTATTTTGAGTGACCGCATCACAGTCCGAACTCTGCTATACATCTTTGCCGCTGGTCACATTCTGTCTGCTATCGGTTTCTTCCTGCTGGGTACCCCTGCCGGAATCTGGATTATAATAATTGGTTATGGCATCGGTGGTGGTTTTTTCTCAGTTCTGGCCGGAGTCTGTTACCCGCGCCTCTTTGGCAGAAAACATCTGGGAGCTATCAGTGGCTTATCCATGTCTATTATTGTGTTTTTCAGCGCCCTTGGACCCTATCTTTTTAGCACGATCAATGATATGACATCATCCTTTGCCAACTCTTTTTATATCCTCGTACTCTTAATTGCCATTATGATTGTGATGGCAGCTAAAACGACTAACCCACAGAGAGAGAAGCAAAGTTCATCTGGATAAATCAGACCTTATTGACCGTGGTGACCTTGTTGACTGGATTGCATGCCCTTGAGCTTGCGGTAGCGATGTTGGGCATCATTCTTGTCTAAACCCGGTCAGTCAGGTCAATACGATCAATCCGGTCCGGTCTCCCTCCCTCCGGTCTCATTTCCTCCGGTCCCATTCCTTCATCTCATCCGATAAACGACGCCCAATTATGCTTGTAAAGGAGCTGAACTGCCATGTATCTTGATTCCCATGCGGGTCAGGCTCTGAAGAGCTGCCCCATTTTTTTGCCTAGAAGAACTCCTGCGGTGATCAGTGAGAGTGCGAGGAAGAGCATTGCCCACACCCCTAGAGCACTGGCAATGTAGGCGCCGTCTTCGATGCGTCCCAGGAGTTGATATATTGCCTTTGTGAGTGGGAAGTAGCGCTCTTTGATAGCCAGTATCAGACTGTCGCTCACCTCCAGCATGGCGAATGAAAAAGCGAGGATCCCTCCGGCAATCAGGTTGGCGCTGATTAACGGCATTGTAATGCGCCGCATGACCCGCAGACCGGATGATCCGAGATTTACGGCGGCCTCCTCCAGTGAGGTGCTAATCTGCTGGAAGCCGGCATAAGCGGCGCGAACCATGAACGGCAGACGCCGCATGGCGTAGGCGATGATAAGCAGCGGGATCGGGTTTTCTCTGGGGTCAAGTATTGTGCCCGCAAAGCAGCCAACGTAGCCGAAGGCAAGCACGAGTCCGGGGACGGCCAGCGGAAGCATGACGACCGCATCCAGAATGTCGCTGCCTTTGAACCGCTTCCGTACAAGCAGATAAGCAATGGCGACGCCCAGCAGCAGATCTACAACAGTGCTTATAGAGCTGAGAAAGATACTGGTGCTGATGCTCGGCAGGGTTAGCTTGTGCCCCAGAGCGTCCTGATAGTATTGAAGCGTGTAGCTCTCAGGCAGAACCGTCATGAACCATCGCTCGCGCAAGGAGGTCAGGATAACTGCAATGTGCGGCAGTGAAGCTATAAAAATGACGCCAAGGAAAAGCGAGATGATCAATGTTTTGCCTATCACCCCCGGGTTTTGTTCGCTTCCCCGCGAACCACCTTTTCCGAGTGTCTGGTAACCTTTGGTGCCGAACAGCCGCTTACTTCCAATAAAGAGCAGCAGTGTAAGCACCAGAACGAAAACAACCAGGGCGAACCCCTCCGGATTATCGTTCATGTCGGTCACGTGGTCAAAAATCTGTACGGGTATCACGCGGCGGTATCCGAATACAAGAGGGGTGCCGAGATCCGTCAGAGACCAGATGAATACAATCACCGAGCCTGCGAACAATCCGGGCATCATCAGAGGCAGTGTGATTTTGCGGAAGAGCCGCCATCTGCTCGACCCAAGGTTGGCTCCGGCTTCCTGAAGAGCCGGGTCAATGTTTGCAAGCGCCGCCACGACATTCAGGTACATGATCGGGTAGAGGTGCAGCACCATTACTATAACGACCCCCCAGAATCGCATTCCTCCCAGCCAGTTGATTGGCGAGGAGATGACTCCGCTGTCCAGCAAAAGAAGATTTAGAGATCCAAATCGTGCCAGGACCTGTCGCATTCCAATCGCACCCACGAAGGGGGGCATGATCATCGGAACCAGCAGCAACCCGGTGAGCAGACCTTTGGCAGGGAATGAATAACGTACGGCCAGAGAGGCCAGGGGGATAGAGAGGAGCGCAGTCAGTATGGTGGTGACGATTGCCAGAGCAAAGCTGTTTGCAATTGCTTCGCGCATGATCGGGTTGGCCAGCAGATTGGTGAAGAAGACCAGAGAGAAGCGACCCTGAGGAAAGAGGGCCTGCTTGAATACGTATCCGAGCGGATAGAATAGAAACGCAGCCAGAATTGCTGCGATGACGATCAGCATAAATATATGTTGTCGTTTCATCAGAATTCCCTACACCTTGAGTATGACAGCATCTGCAGTTGCGAAACTGACGGTGAGCTCTTCCCCGGGTTGGGGCGCATGTTCCCCGGGATTAGCGCACATGGCGCGGACATCTTCCCACGCCGTCTCCAATTCAAACTGCTCAAACTCGCCCAGGTAGATGTTTCGCCTCATTCGGGCGCTGAAGCTGTTCTGCTCTCCCTCTTTGCCGAGTGAGAGGCATTCCGGCCGGATCATGCATAGCACAGAGTCGCCAACCCTTACTGATTCAGAACCAAGTCGCGCATGGAACTCTCCCAGTGCGCTCTTTACGCGCCCCAGGTCGCCGGTGAGCTCTGTCAGTTCAGCGGGGATCAGGTTTGTTTCGCCGATAAAATCGGCCACGAAGCGATTCTGTGGTGAGCGGTAAACGTTTCGTGGAGTGCCGATCTGCTCAACACAGCCCATGCTCATAACTGCAACGGTATCCGCCATTGAGAGCGACTCCTTCTGGTCGTGAGTTACATAGACCATCGTGATTCCGGTATCGTCATGAATCCGGCGGATTTCGTGTCGCATTTGAAGGCGCAGGCGTGCATCGAGATTTGAGAGCGGCTCATCGAGGAGGATAACGTCGGGTTCTATAACAAGTGCCCGCGCCAGTGCTACCCGCTGCTGCTGACCTCCGGAAAGCTGATTCGACATCCGTTTTTCGTAGCCATCCATGTGCACGCTTTTAAGAGTGGCAGCAACACGCTCAGCTTTTTCATCTTTCGGCACTGAGCGTTCGTCGAGGCCGTATGTGACGTTCTGTTCAACAGTCATGTGCGGCCAGAGAGCATAGTTCTGGAAGACCATCCCTGTATTGCGCTTGTGTGCCGGTACGTCTAGGATCGGTCGGTCGTCGAAAAAGATCTCCCCGGCGGTCGGCGTTTCGAAGCCGGCGATCATGCGCAGGAGTGTGGTTTTTCCGCAGCCCGACGGCCCGAGCAGAAAGGAGAGTTCTCCCCTCTCTATTTCCAGGGAGACGTTATCTACGGCAACCGTATCCCCGAACCGTTTTGTTACATTTTTAATGCTTATTCCAACCATGCTGTTTGCTCCATCTCGATGTCCGGCTATTGTGCAATCGCTTTGTATCTGCTCTTTGCTTCGTTAGCCCAGCGTGTGCGCGTGCGTGCTCTGAACTCCGGGTCACTCCACTTTGTCCTTGCCAGTTCAAGCAATTCCTCTTCCGAAACAGGGGGGTGAATGAGCGCTTGGAATCGACTGTCACCTTCCGGCAGCACGGATATCCGGCGCCATGCTGCGGAGAGCTCACGGTGTGTATCAATCATTGTGGCACCCAGAAGGTCATTCAGAATCGTCCAGCGCAGGGACCCCTTTGCAGGGTCGTAGGTAAAGCCGCTTTTCCATTTGTAGGGATCGAAGGTGACGGCGGCATCATCGCCGAAGCGTGCGGCGAACCCCGGGATCACGGGCATTCGATTAAGATTGAATTTACGCGGTCCTCCCGGTTTCCCGCGTTTGATGCACCACAGCCTCTGGCCTGGCTCTGAGAGGACAAATTCTATGAACCTGGCTGCGAGCTCAGGATGCGGCGCTCCCTTCAGCACGGCAATGCCGTCGGGGTTGAGCACGGTGAGCCCCTCGGGAAGTACGAATCCCATGCGGTCGGAGCCAACTTCGGCTACCTGGCGCCAGGCGTAGACGTCGATGCACATGCCGCAGGCGATCTCACCCATAGCAGCATCTTTCGGCACTTCGCTGGCGGCACGGGAGAAGTGACGCGTATTTCCACATGTGCGGGTGATAATGTCCCAGCCCTTCTTCCATCCATAGGCCTGCAGAATGATCTCATAGGCCATGTGTATGCTGCCACTGGAGCGCGGATCACCGGAGCCTACCCATGTAAGGTACTCCGGGCGACCCATATCCTGCCATGTTTCAGGGATGGGCAGTCCTGCCCGTTCACAGACCTTTCGGTTGTATAGAATCCCGAACCCCGCCAATGCGGCGCCGAACCAGTATCCCTCGGCATCGTAGATGTCGAGTCCGGAGAATGTGCGCGGAATTGCCTTTAGGATATCGTTGGGCAGATTAACGGGGGAGAGCATACCTGCATCGGCTAATTGGATGTAGGGGTCAATGCCCCCCCCGAAGAATAGATCCACATTTATCCCTTCGGGTGAGCGTGTAAATTCTGATTTCACGTACCGGATGGCGTCTGATGTTCCTCCGATATCAAGCCATTCCAGCTTTGTGCGACGATTGAAACGCTGAACTGTCCACTCGGAGAACGCCCTCCCGAATTCAGCTCTGATCCCCTCCCAGTGCGGCGAGACGATTATGAGTGTGTCCTCCGGAAGGTTAGTGTCGAGTGGTGTGTCGTCTCCGCTGCGTTCATTCGGACGCAACACAAACGGGATCGCCAGCGTTATTAGAAGCGCGATACCTAGGATCGATGTGGAGAGGGGCTTTTTCATCTTTTCGCGCGTTTTGTGTATTGGGGATCAAGTTTATACATAAGCATGGCAAAAGCATACATTGATCGGGACGGGTCACGGTGCAAGTACATAGGCGGTATCATCCCACAGGGCGCCGACTTGTCAATGAATATCACCTGACCAGGTGATAGTGGCCTTACGCTGTTGTCCAAGGAGGGCGGCGCGCGTTAATAGGCAGACGCGTTTTTCATCGGTCGTCTTTATCTGATTCTCAAATATGCCTTTCAATGCCGTAATAAAGATGAGAATATAGTCGCTTTTCGGTTAATAATCTAGGAGTTGTGATGGCCAGAGTTGTTGTTATTGGTGGGGGAAGCATGGTGTTCGCCGGGGGATTGACCCGTGATATTCTCTCTTATGAGGCCACACGGGATGCGGAGATCGCCTACGTGGATATTGATCCTAAGCGCCTTGAACTGGGCGTGCAGTACGCTCAGCGCATTATTGACGAAGGCAAGTATACCGGTGCCTCTGTTTCCGGTACGCTTAATCGCCGGGAAGCATTGGAGGGCGCGGATTATATCATTATAAGCATTCTGGTGGGGGGGTATGACGCGATCCAAAAAGAGATCGATATTCCCATGAAATACGGGATCAACCAGTGTATTGGTGACACGCTGACACCGGGCGGAATCATGCGCTGTCTACGCACTCTTCCGGAGCTTGTGGCCATGGGTCGGGACATCGTGGAGATCTGCCCGAACGCAGTTGTCCTCAATTACACCAACCCCATGTCGATGCTCTCCTGGGGCTTTCAGGATGCCTGTCCGGATTTGCAGTATGTAGGCCTCTGTCACTCGGTTCAGGGAACAGCTGGGGAGTGGACGCGCAGGCTTGGGTTGGAGGCCGCTGATCGTCATTACACCTGTGCCGGAATCAATCACCAGGCATGGTTTCTGCGGTTTGATGCCAATGGAGAGGATCAGTTGCCGAAGATCCGCGAGCTGGCACTGGATTCAAAAATATGGTCTGGTGACACCACTCGTATGGAATACATCAAACATTTCGGATTTCCGGTCACAGAGTCGAGCGGGCATGTGAGTGAGTATAATTGGTGGTTCCGCAAGAATGCGCAGACCATTGAGCAGTACTGCAACTCCGAGAATGCCAAATGGAATGGATGCACCGGGTTCATTAAAGAGCTGTATGATCGTCCGGATTGGGAAGATCGCATGAAGAAGCGTGTGGCCGATCCGAAGCCCCTGAACCTGAAGAGGGGCATTGAGTATGGATCTCGCATCATTAATGCGATTGAGACGGGGGAGCCTGAATTGATTCACGGAAATGTCAAGAATCACGGGTTGATCGACAACCTGCCTGCCGAAGCTATTGTTGAGGTGCCGATCCACGTGGACAAGAACGGCATGCAGCCAATCCGGGTCGGTGCGCTGCCTCCGCATCTGGCAGCTCTTAACAGTGCCCAGATCGCCGTTCAGGAGCTGGCAGTGCGGGCGGTTCAGGAGAGGGATCCGGAGCGGGTCTTTCAGGCCATGGCGATGGATCCGCTCTGTGCTA
>CAZAKU010000117.1:0-2524 GCA_964485765.1 uncultured Lentisphaerales bacterium | reverse complement strand
TTGACCGAATATGAATTGCGCGATCACTGACATCGGCAGAAATTCAGTGAGATAGACCGGCTAGTCGCGATATTTTTCTTCCAGGTAACTTATTCATGAGGATATCTGCTCACAAAAGCCCCTTTATTATTCCTATACTTCTCACAGGGCTATTAATTCGCTCAGGGCTTCGTGTCATCTCATCTGCCATGGCAGATTATTAACCCGTATCGGACGTTATCTGTCTTCGTAACTTCATTTGAAGCTGCCCAGATGTCCAGGGCCACTTCTCACCTTATGAAATTCTATGTGAAAAACTACAATATGCTTGGGGAGACGGTTCCGTCAGGTATGAAACATCACAGTGACTTTGCCATACACAGTATAATTCACTACATTAGAATCTAATTTGAATAATAGCCACTAGGCCTTGGCAGGGTCCTGGCAATTGACTTGCTGTCAGCCCATAGAAACGGAATGCATGTGAAGAAGCTAACTGTTAAAGCGCTTATAGAAGGTACGGGAATACTCGGGATTATGGGCTCTCTTATTTTTGTAGGAATTGAGATTAACCAAAACTCTTCGATTGCTCGAACCGCATCGTATCAGTCCTATATTGATGGTTTTACTGAGCTTAGCCTTGCACAGATCAGTGACGACAGCGTTAATTCATTAATGGTAAGAGCTTCAAATGGAACACCGGAAAACGATTTTACACCGGAGGAAGCGCGCAAGCTTCGATTGTTTTACATTGCTTTATTGCGACAATGGGAAGGCCTTTACAGATCTGTAAACGAAGATATCCTCCCCGAGGAAATGCTGTCAATTATTGGTGCCGGCCACTTGTTAGGTTATACCGCTTTTGAGGAAATGTGGCCTGATATAAGCTTGTTATTCACTGAAGATTTCGTTGCATTTATCGACTCTATAACGAGTATTGAGCCAGCGGCTGCGATAACCGCCGGCTCTTAAGCTGCAGACCCAATGGCTACCTGCACGACCTTTCTTTAGACGCTTCCGGTTCCGTAGCGGCGTTCCGGGTGATAGTCTACTCACATCGCCCATTTGGTTTTCCTACATCTGGAAGGAGCTACTGACCCACCCATGGAATTCAAGGACTATTACGAGATACTCGGCGTAGAACCCAACGCCGACGCCAAAACTATTAAAGCCGCCTATCGAAAACTTGCGCGAATGCATCACCCGGACGTCAGTGATCACCACGAAGCTGAAGATCGCTTCAAAGAGGTTGCCGAAGCCTACCAAGTGCTCAAAGACAAGGAAAAACGCGCCGAGTTTGATTCGATTCGACAGTACGGTGACTCGCAGGGCTTCCAGCCGCCTCCCGACTGGCAGGGTGGGGATTTTCAGTCCGCCGGTGGCGATTTCCAGGGAGGCTTCTCTGATTTTTTCGAGAATATTTATGGCCAGGCTGGACACGGTTCTTCACGCGGTTTCTCACACGAGCACTTTTCCCAACGCGGCGAGGATGTGGAGTTCTTGCTGTCGCTGTCTCTTGAAGATGCCTACAAGGGCGAAAGTCGAACGATCAGTTACCAGGTACCCGGTTTCGATGAAAACCGCCGGGTGGTGCATACAGACAAGACACTCAAGGTGAAAATACCCGCGGGCACCATTGATGGTGGACGGATTCGCCTGAAGGGACAGGGGGCGCCTGGTATTGGAGACGCGCCTCCAGGCGACTTATATCTGCAGATTAAGTTTGCCGAACACCCGCTGTTTGTAGTAGATGGCTTGAACCTGACTGTGACTCTGCCGATCAGTCCGTGGGAGCTGGCGCTGGGAGGTAAGTTTGAGGTGCCTTCCCTGGATGGCCCAATCAGGCTGTCGGTACCCGCCTGCAGTCAGAATGGCAAAAAAATGCGCGTTAAGGGCAAGGGATTAGGTAAAGAGAATAGTCGCGGAGACCTTTATGTCCTGTTGCGCGCATGCATGCCGGGCAAGATAAGCGAGGAAGAACGGGCGCTCTGGCAGCAGCTCGCCGAGAAGTCCAACTATGATCCGCGCAGCGACTGGGGTAAGTAATATGAACGATGTCATATACAGTCTGAGCATTGGTGAAGTAAGCGCCTCGGTGAGAACGCCAGCCGAAACGATTATTACCATCGTAGAACACGGTATCGTAGAACCGAAGGGGCAAGCTCCCGAAGAGTGGCTGTTCGAACCTTTCATGCTGGTGCGGGTCCGCAAGGCACTGCGCATGCAGCGTGACCTTGAGTTGGAGTGGGCTGCTGTTGCCCTGGCACTGGACCTGCTGGAACAGCTGAAAGAAGCCCGGGCAGATAATCGGCGCCTGCGGCAGCAGCTGGACCGACTACTGGCAGGCTAGCCGGCAGTTGCCGGATCGCCGTCGGCCCGCAACAGGGTCGCAAGGCTTTCATGATCCGCACCATCCGACCGCTGGACCGACCAGACCCCGGACTGGAACGGGTGGCCAAGGCCAACGGATTCTCCCTGCATGCAGGTGTGAGCTGTGAAGGACATCAAAGAGATAAGCGCGAACGGTTGTTCCGGTACATTGCCC
>CAZAKU010000116.1:0-3567 GCA_964485765.1 uncultured Lentisphaerales bacterium | reverse complement strand
CAGCAAAGAGTGTCACGCCGCAGACATAATAAGCGCAGCGAATTATGCGAAGGCGGACACTTCAATTTGCCCCAAGACTACGGTTTGGTAAGCCACTGATCACACTATCGATCCATCCCCCGTCCGACAGGTCCGACAGGTCCGACTCCATCGACCCACCCGAGACCACGCCGGCCGCAGGACTTCTTCAAACCGAATTTTTCATAACCTTTCGTCAACACAACAGGCGCGTTTATCGGAAAAGCGTTTAATCAGACGACATAGCATTTCACCGATAATCATAATCCCCAAATAGTTGGCGAGCAGGTCTGTAATCGAAAAGTTGCGGTTAACGAGCAGAAGCTGAGAGATCTCCTCTACTGTGATAAAGGCGAAGGTTATCACCGAGCCAACAAAAAAATGCTTTGAAAAGAGAGATATACGCCTGAAGCTGAGAAGGATATTCAGGGATAGGGTAAAAACACCAAATATAAAAAAATGCCCGACCTTATCACCATAAGGAATCTCCCGATAAAACTTTATCCATACGGGGAGCGCCTTGTTATTAGCACGATAAATCAGAAGGAAGATTGAGGAGATGTAGATGGCTGAAAGTATTTTCATGTCAGAGCAATTAAATGAATAGGCGGAAAACCCGTTCCCCATATTAATGTATATATATGAACTCTTTTCTCCTCGCATATTCCCGAAGACGGGATCACAACGCAAGGTAAAACTCATAATACACAGCTCACGAGACCCCATAAGAACCCTTTCGTTTCGAAAGCGGCCCTGTTACGCCTTTACACTACATCGGGAAATATGATCTCAGCCAGCCAGAGCATGCGGGCACCATCCTCGCGGGCACCATCCTCGAAAGGGAAAAGCTTGACGAACATTTCACACCCTTGGTGCTGTTCGGGCTAACAGTTTTCCTGAAAAAAGATACAGTGAGTTTTTTTGGCTTTTTCCTTGGATCTTAGCACTGATATGTATAACCTTTGGAACAGTCGTTATATGTGGTGATTTGTATATCGATGTATCTTGACGGTTGTTATTGTTGTGAACGGTGTTATAAGGCGCGGGATCTTTCCTTTTGGAATGGCTGGAGGTGTAGCCTATGATCGCGATAGGTAAGGGCATATTGTATGTTCCCGGTACGGTTTGGCGTATCGGGTTGGTGTCGGGATTATTGTTCTGTGGTGCATGTGGAGAATCGGAGTGGAAAGCTCCTGAGGGAAATCATTCCTTTGCACCCATAGAAAATGATGACCGACTGGCAATGGTTAGTGGTGAAATCTCTATCTTTGTAGGCAAGGAATATGATGGCCTCACCTATATTGTAAACGGAAAGAGCTATAACGACGCGACTTTACGTGAATGGTCAAAAGCGTTGAGCGGGGAGATGCCCAATATAACCGTCCTGATAGTCCCACGCAGTGGTGTTAGCTCCGATGATGCAAATCTCGTTGCAGCCAGAATCAGAGCTGACGGGCTGGCAAACACCTACGTAAGCGAGTAACCCCCACCTTCAATCCCCTCTCTTCAGCATATTACACTTGCCAACTCAGCCAACATGCGCGACGATCATTGTATCGGTGCGGGTGCGTTGTGCGCTTTGTTATTTATGACGCAGAGGTAGCTGGAGGTAAATAGATTATGAAACAGTTTTTATTGTTATGTATTGCTGCGATGTTTTTCGGTGGGTGTGCTCAGTTCAGTGTCAGAGTAGAGAGCGAAGAGGGAACGGATATTGCCTCACTCAAACGCTATGCCTGGCAGCCACGAACTGACGACGAGAAGGGCGACGTTCGGATCAATCAGGAGCGCCTCGACAGGGAGGTAGTTCGATCTGTAGATTTACAACTCAGCAAAAGGGGCTATACGCCTGCCGCACCTGGAGAAAAACCTGATCTCCTCGTCCACTTCACCGCAGAAATTGATGAGCGCTTCAATGTTATTGAGGATGATATGCAGCGAAGCATTGAGGAACCTGTGGGCGGAGAACCGACTCTGAAACCAGCACTCAGCTACAACCGTAACGAAGGCTGGCGTACCGGTGCCGATGATTCAGCCTCTGAGGTACACGATTATATCTACGGGAAGATAGAGGTAGAGCTACTCGACGCAGCGACAAAGCAACGCCTATGGCGCAGCGTGACCAAAGGGGAGGTATTCCCCAATCGCACTCCCGAAAAACGCCGTGAACTAATGGATACAATGTTCTCCAAGGCCTTTGTAAAATTGCCGCAGAGCCGTTGAGCACAAATAAGAAGTAGTGGGACGAGGTCATGAGACAAAGATGCACCCTCCGCCCCGATTTGCGATTGCAGAGTGCGATTAAGAACGGCGGAATTGCGCTAAAAGACCCCACCTAACAGAATCGCTGCGGCAGTCTGAGAACTCTCAATTTCATGCTCTATTGTCCAGTTTGAGCCTGCGTCATCGCCGTCATAGACATTACTTTCAGCGGTTCCGCTGGCAAAGTACTGAGTTGAGTCGATTTTCCCGGATAAAAAAATGCCATCGGTGAAATACCAGCGCAACTCTAAACTGCCCCTGAAGCCTGAACCTGTGGCCGTAGTAGTGGATTTTATAGAGCGCAGTATATGGTCGTCGACATCTTCGACCTGAAGCCATGGCGCACCGGCAACTAACGCGCGTATTTCAAAAGCGTTGAGTCGGGAAAGAACCATTGCCTCTATATACGGCATGATAAGCGATGTCTCGTATTCAGCGACCAGCCCCGGCACATGTTCGGCGGGGATTGAGGGGTCCGCAGGATACCACTGATTCAGATTACTTACATCCCAGTTGCTGTTCTGCCACAGAACCCCTGCCCCCAGAGCAACCGACAGGTTTGAATTCTCGATATCCTCCATTATCCATGCACGATATTCAAGCTCAAGAGAAGATGTTTCCATATACGCATCACTTTCGGAATAGATAGTGAGGTACCCCGGTTCAAACCAGTCGTAATCCACCACAGGATCAACAGTATCGCCACTACCTATTCTTCCCTGCATAATCAGCTCGCACCAGCGGTGCAGCCTGAATGATGCTCCCGCGTCTATAACAGCAACTCCATACGGGAATTCCAAACGGCTTATGGGGTGATGCAGGTCATAGGCAACACCATCTTCAACGGCTCTTCCGCCTATTTCGTAAGCAGTTTCACCGGCAACGTAGCCGATACCGGCCCAAACCTCAATAGCCAAAGGGGGCTCAGAGACTATAGATGTTTCATTTATATAGGACTGAGCAGGTGCGTTCCCTGCAGTCATAAGCAGGATGACGGCTACTAAGCCCGGAAGGTGTCGACTTCTCTGTTTTTTCATAAAATAATTCCGCTGGTTAAGCTAAATGCCCTGTACCTGCCTTAACTTATAACTTGTTGCGTGGGAGATCAAGGGGAAGTGTCGGCGTGATGGAGGAATTAGTGTGCTTTCCCAGAAATGGTGCATCAAAGCAACTCGCGCATTATGGCATCAGCCACGTTGTTTCCTTTGCTGGTAAGCATCCAGCGGCCGTCTCTCTTATCGGTAAGTGCATATTGACTGAGCCGCATAAGCGAGGCATCCCACTGCG
>CAZAKU010000115.1:0-3323 GCA_964485765.1 uncultured Lentisphaerales bacterium | reverse complement strand
ATGCGGGCCCCCATGCTTATAAGCCTGTCTACAAAAAACATTCTGCTTTCGAACAGTTTTTCGAAGAAAAGGGCTGTTCCTTCGGCACGAGTTGCCAAAACGATCAATACACTCATCAGGTCGGATGGGAAGCTGGGCCATATTCCATCTTCGATGCTTGGTATTACCCCTCCGAAATCATCTTCGACCTTTAATTTAAGGGAGTCCTTAATTGTCAGTTCGTTATTCTTTATCTTCCATTTAACGCCCAGCTTGTAAAACGGGCGCTGGATTATCCTCAAGTCTTCGTTATCAACATCTTGTAAGACAAGGCGTCCGTTTGTAACCGCGGCCGCAACAATCATGCTCCCGACCTCTATATAGTCTGCCGGGATGCGGAAACTGGCACCGTGTAACTTGTCGACCCCATTTATGATAAGTCGGTTTGTTCCTATACCACTGATATCGGCCCCCATGCTGTTCAGCATGTGGCATAGTGATTGAATATGCGGTTCGCAGGCGGCGTTAAATATTTCGGTACTCCCTTTAGCGAGGGTTGCTGCCATAATAATATTTTCTGTGGCGGTAACACTGGCTTCATCAAGGATTATGTAACATCCAACCAGCTCTTTGCGCGTGAATACATATGAGCTACCGTTTTTGACGCTGATTTTGGTACCTAAAGCCTTTAAACCTTCAAAATGCGTATCGAGGCGTCGTCGTCCTATAACATCTCCTCCGGGCGGGAAGAGTGTTGCGCGCCCCAGACGGGCAACCAGTGGTCCTGCGAAAAGTATAGATGAGCGTACCTGGCTGCAAAGTTTCGAATTCAGCTTACTTTTGCGCAACCCTTTGGCCACCAAAGTAATACTCTGTTTAGTCCTCTCTATCTGAACACCCAGATCATCCAGAATATTGAGCATTGATTCGACATCCATAATATTCGGGATATTTGTCAGAACCAGGGGCTCATCAGTTAAAATGCATGCTGCCAGCATCGGCAGGGCGGCATTCTTGTTGCCTGAGATGCGATGTGTGCCGCATATTGGGCGGCCGCCATCAATTTTAAACTTTGCCATCAATTTACCTTATATAAGGGGGATTGGGGAAAATTGGTTATTGGCGGAATATTTTTGAAATGCGCTCTATATCGAACTTACTTGAGCGATCGTATTTGTAAATACCGTTTTGCTCCTGTTCGACATCGGTGAGCTGGGTGTAGCACCAGCCGCAAATATGTTCCATCTCGCGAAGGACTTTTACCTGTCCGTCCAGGCGTTCGTAAAACTCCTCCTCACTCTTCGGTCCCTCTCCGTATCCCCAGGAGTTATTTGCGAAGGCTCCATCTTTCTCTGGAATCCACTTTATTCCCCCGAATTCATCCACCAGATAGGGCTGACCTTCGTAAGGCACCTCTTTTTCAGGTATGTTGCGCCAAACGCCATCAGCTGTCGGTGTGAGTGTAGCTTTAAGCTCTTCGGGGGGTTGTGTGTAGTTATGTACCGTCCACAGGTCGGTTTTTTGATGAAGATAGCCGCTGGCATCATTGACGGGGCGGGTGGGATCGAGATCTTTGCAGAGATTATATGAATCAACATGTGTTCGGCGGTGCTGTTTCGGGTTGCTGATGTTTGTTGTTTCGTTCCATGGAGTCCATGCAATAATTGAGGGGTGATTTCGGTCTCTCACAATGATTTCACGCCATTCGCTTAGAAAGTTACGGGCTCCCTCAATGCTGTTGTGGTCGCACCCCCAGCTTGAACTCTCACCCCATGTGAGGTATCCCAGCTTATCGGCCCAGTAATGAAAGCGCTCTTCAAAAACCTTTTGATGCAGGCGGGCGCCGTTGAATCCGGCTGCCATTGAGAGCTCAATATCGCGTTTAAGTGCATCATCGGTGGGGGCGGTCCAGATGCCATCGGGGTAAAATCCCTGATCGAGGACCAGCCGCTGATATATCTTTTCATTATTAAGGTAGACCTGATTACCCTCTATATGCACCTTGCGCAGGCCGGTATATGAGGAGACGCGGTCAATAATGTTACCCGATCCATCTGTTACGGTGAAGATGAGTTGATAAAGGAAAGGATCATCCATGCTCCAGGGGCGTCGATCATCGAGAGTCAGGCAGATAGATGCCCCATTGGCTGCGGCAGTGGTGGCTTCTGCAACCACTGTGCCTCCGGCCTTTGCGACGGCACCAAACTTAAGCCCGGCTTTTTCGCCATAGTATGCGGGAATACAGGAGAGGGTGCCACTGTCGAACCCCGGCAGGATCTGTACACTCTTAAGCCCTTCCCTGGCAACAGCTTCCAGCCATACCGTCTGCCAGATACCGGTGGTTCGGGTGTAGCTGCAGCCAAAAGATTTAAAGCGTGAGCATTGCTTGCCCTTGGGTTGCTGACGATCACCCGGAAGCAGCTCATCGAGTGCGCGAACAACAAGGTTGTACTCCCCTCCGGCGTCAACGCAGGCGCTGATATCATATTCAAACGATGATGTTCCGCCGAAGTGCGTGCCTACGGATGTTCCGTTAATATAGACCTCTGATTCGTAATCCACAGCACCGAAGTGAATAATCACGCGCTTATCTTTCCACTCCACAGGAATAGATATCTTGCGGTGATACCACATTGCAGGGATAAAATCCTTATATCCTACGCCGGAAAGTTCACTTTCGGGGCAGAACGGAACAGTAATGGAATCCTCGAACCCCGTGCTGTTGAATAACTCTCTTCCCGGGTGCTCTCCCGACCTTCCGAAGTCAAAGGTGTAGCTCCAGTGTCCATTCAAGTTGATCCATTCCTTCCGCTCAAATTGCGGTCGGGGGTATTCGGGGCGGGGAATCGAGGATTTAGTTATCATGATATTTTACAGACTGTATGGATGTTATCGGTTCAATTATGCGGTTAGAAAAGGATCTTTGAAAGATGACGTCGATAGTATCGCGCTTTTTTCTATATGACAACAAATGATATTACCGAATAATGAAGTGACGCGTTGAGTCGAGGGCGAAAAAATGGTACATATTGCATCCATGAGTAAATTTGAACATCACGCTGAAGCGCTGCGCGAGACGGGTATCTATGATACGCCGCAGGAGAGCAGGGCCACGAAGCTGCGCATAATTAATGGTTTGCGTTATCATCTCGATATTATGCGCCTTGTAGTGAGTGCCGGCAACGATGCCAAAAAGGGAAACTTGGATCAGACACGCTGGATGGATGCCGCCTGGACTGCGCTGCATGCGGTTGAGCGTGCCGGCGGGAAGGTCTCTTTCAGAGGGTTCAATCAGGCTGCGGATATGGGAATGCCGGTGGTGTCGGCTGCCAACAGTGTGAGTA
>CAZAKU010000114.1:0-2793 GCA_964485765.1 uncultured Lentisphaerales bacterium | reverse complement strand
TACCAATACTCTTATTGTGATCACGGTTCAGAAGACCAATGAGATTGGACTGTTAAAGGCGTTGGGCTTCTCCTCTCAAAAAATCATGGGAGCCTTTGTATGGGTAGGCTGGGTTCAGTGTTTCCTGGGTACATTGCTTGGCCTTGGCGTCGGGTATCTGGTGCTGTACAACCTTGATAACATTGTTAGCGTGCTTGCCTATTTCGGCACTGAGGTTTTCCCGAAAAGCGTTTATGGACTGGATGGTATTCCGCGGGAGATTAATGGCGGCGATATTTTTGCTATTGTAGCGTCAGTGATGTTCTTTTCTACCATTTCAGCGATAATTCCGGCATGGCGGGCGTCCCGTATGGACCCTGTGGTTGCATTGAGGCATGAATAAGAGAGAAATTAAGTATGTCAACTATTTTGACAGGAACAGATTTATATAAGTCATACACGCTTCCACATCAGCGCGTGGATGTATTGCAGGGCGCCTCCATAAAGGTTGATGAGGGTGAAAGTGTTGCCGTTGTCGGTGCGAGTGGCGCAGGTAAGAGTACACTGCTGCACGTGATAGGTGGCCTTGATGTGCCGGAACAGGGGAAAGTTTTTATCGGCGATGATGAACTGTATTCACTGAACTCCAAGATGCGCTCTACGGTGCAGTCAATGTCTGTGGGTTTTGTTTTCCAGTCGTATCACCTTTTCCCAGAAATGGACCTTATAGAGAATGTTATGCTACCCGCTATGGCTTTGCCTTCCGCGCTGCGTCAGACGGCAAATATCCGTGAGCGTGCCAGAGAGCTAATTGCTTCTGTAGGTCTATCAGAGCGCGAGCGGCATACCCCATATGAACTTAGTGGCGGTGAGCAGCAGCGTATTGCTCTTGCACGGGCTTTAATGAACGCACCCCGATTGATTCTGGCAGATGAACCAACTGGTAATCTTGATTCCGACACAGGCTCCCACGTCCTTGAATTGCTGTTTGGCCTTATCAGCGGAGGAGGGCATGCGCTGGTTATGGTTACACATAACGCGGACGTTGCATCACGGTGTGATCGCAAATTGCATCTTCTTAATGGATTGCTTGTCTGAAAACCACCCGTCACCGGGGCGGAATTCTGGCGTGAGCGATCATCGTATCGCTGTATGGGCGTCGCGTCGCAACGGCATTACTCGCCGGCGTCGAACTTAGCCTGACAATCAGAGCAGCAAACTATGATTGATTTGCAGGTTAGACATACGGTCTGTTGATTCTGGATTGAGCTGCTGCTGGTTGACGTATTAATGGAGTTCGGCGGCATACGCACCTTCTTTCCGCATTCCCCGCACATCATGGCGCTGAGCTTAACCACGCCCGGTTGAAGCTTTGATAAAGGTTGGTCGCATCTGGGGCATTCGGAGAAGTCGGTGTGCATTTTGCTTATGTTGGTCGACTGGCAGCCGGAAATAATCGTGGAAATGATTAACATATTCAATGTTGCCATTAAGTATCGAAAGGTTCTCTTCATGAATGTTCTCCATTTTGCCTGTCTCCAAAAACTCAGTGAGACAGCTGCTTCACCTTGCAGGCTATGTAATTGACAGCGTATGTCCGGGCTGCTTCGCCTGACAGAATATCGTCGTACGCGGTTAATGATGCCCTGTTTGTATGTACTGTGCAAGTTAATATAGTTAATAATCAGATATAATCAGATATCCACCTTATGTTGGTATGTCTTGCAATATAGGCCTTAAGTTGATTAACTCTCGGCGTGGAAAGCAAGTTGAATGAAGAAAAAGGTGCAATATGCAAAATGGTTTACGTTGGATGCCTTTCGATAGGCTTGAGTCCTTTATGGTTGATGTGTTTCGTGCATTAGGTGTGCCCGAGGATGACGCGCGTGTCTGTGCTGATGTACTGATTACCTCCGATCGCAGGGGCGTAGACTCGCATGGCGTTGGAAGGTTGAAGCCCATTTATTATGATCGGATTAAGAATTTCTGTATTCAAAAACCAGTCACACAGTTTGAGATAGTAAGAGATGTTGGTGCGACGGCCGTTGTTGACGGGCACGACGGCATGGGAATGGTTGTCGCCCGGCGCTGTATGCAGATGGCGATCGATAAGGCTGAGAAGCATGGCCTGGGAATGGTTGTGGCACGCAACTCTACACACTACGGTTTTGCCGCGTATTATCCGATTATGGCTGCAAACCAGGGCATGATCGGGCTAACCGGGACCAACGCCCGTCCTTCAATTGCCCCCACCTGGGGCGTTGAAAACATGCTTGGCACAAACCCCCTTGTTTTCGCTATGCCTACCGATGAACCGTTCCCCTTTACCAATGATTATGCTACCTCTATCAGCCAGAGGGGCAAGATTGAGGCATACGCCAGAGAGGGGAAGCCTCTCCCGGCAGGCTGGGTTATTAATCATGATGGTGATGCTGTTACAGATCCGGACATTGCGCTTGAGTCTCTGATTAGTGGCAGTGCTGCACTTGTGCCTGTGGGGGGTATTGGGGAGGAGACTGCCGGATACAAAGGGTACGGCTTTGCAACTGTGGTGGAGATCCTCTCCGCTGCATTGCAGCAGGGCTCTTTCCTGAAGCAGCTTAGCGGATTCGATGCGGAGGGTAACCGGGTGCCGTATCGTCTGGGGCATTTCTTCCTTGCTATTGATATTGCCTGTTTCACGGAACCCGATGCGTTCAAGAAAACTACCGGTGATATTCTGCGGGCGTTGCGGGCTTCGCAACGCGCTCCGGGGGCAGAACGGATCTATACCTGCGGAGAGAAGGAATACCTGGCAGGTATTGAGCGGGAGGA
>CAZAKU010000113.1:0-2866 GCA_964485765.1 uncultured Lentisphaerales bacterium | reverse complement strand
GTACTGCCAGCCCGCCATCGGCGGAGTAGGCTTTTTCGATTTCACGGATACAGTCGTCGTCGAGGACTGTTGAGTCGGCTATATTACCGCCGATCGTTTTCCCTGTAACCGAGGGTTGATCGAGGTTAAGCAGACCGTCGATGGATGAGATGCGCTTGAGGATAGCTGAAATGCCGCCCGCCGCGTGTACATCTTCGATATGGTAGTCACTTGAGGGTGATACCTTGCAGATATTCGGGCAACTGCGCGAGATGCGGTTAATATGCTCAAGGTCGTACTCCACTCCCGCCTCTTTTGCGATGGCGAGGGTGTGCAGTACGGTATTGGTGCTTCCGCCCATAGCCATATCGAGGATGAATGCGTTATCGATTGATTCGGGAGTTACCAGTTGTAATGGCAGGGGGCCGTTCTGCAATGCCATCTCAACGATCCGTGTTCCCGCTTCCTGGTAAAGCTTCTCACGGGCCGGGTCGGTTGCGAGGGTTGTGCCGTTGCCGGGAAGGGCGATTCCGAGCGCTTCGCATAGGCAGTTCATGGAGTTGGCTGTGAACATACCTGAGCAGCTGCCGCATGAAGGGCAGGCGCATGTTTCAAGTTCGGTCAGTTCGCTTTCATCCATCTTGTCATTCTTAACGGCGGCGACACCCTCGAAAACGCTGACCAGGTCGACTACTCTGCCCGCAGCGGTTTTTCCGGCCTTCATAGGGCCTCCGCTGACGAAAATAGTGGGTACATTGGCCCGTATACTGCCCATCAGCATCCCGGGTACGATCTTATCGCAGTTGGGGATGCAGACCATGGCGTCGAAGCAATGTGCTTTGAGCATGGATTCAACGGAGTCGGCGATGATTTCACGGCTTGGCAGAGAATATTTCATTCCGCTATGGCCCATGGCGATTCCATCACATATGCCGATGGTGTTGAACTCGAAGGGAACACCGCCCGCTTTGCGGATTGCATCCTTTACAAGGATTGATACACCATCAAGGTGACAATGGCCCGGGATGATCTCATCAAAAGAGTTGCAGACTGCGATGAATGGTTTGCGCATATCATCAGAGGTAACGCCGGTTGCGTGAAGCAGGCTGCGGTGTGGTGCCCGTTCGATTCCTGATTTGATTGTATCACTGTTCATTGTTTGCTCCTTTTATAGCTTTCTCTCTCGGCTCTCATTTCGTTAATAGTTTACCAGGATGCTCTGATCGGGACGTTATCGGCGATCAGGGCCTCCTTGATTTGTGGAATTGTGTAATCACCGGTGTGGATCATGCCGGCAATAATAGCGGCATCGGCGTGCCCCTCAACGAATGCATCGCGCAGATGGCGCGGGTTGCCTGCTCCGCCTGATGCGACAACAGGGATGCTGACAGCATCGGCTATCATACGGGTCAGCCCTATTTCGAATCCATCACGGGTGCCGTCGGCATCGACGCTGTTGACTACGATCTCCCCCGCACCGAGCTGTTCGGCACGGCGAACCCATTCCACGGCATCCATTCCTGTGCGCTCGCGGAAACCACGCATCGATATTTCGTAGCCGCTGGGGAATTTTACTAGGTCATTTACTGCCACGGGATCCATGCCAAGAACGATACACTGGGACCCGAATGCGCGTGATCCTTCGCGGATGATATCTGGGTTCTTTACTGCCAGGGAGTTGACAGATACCTTTTCGGCCCCGGCCAGAAGAACACGCGACATATCCTCGAGAGAGGAGATCCCGCCACCTACGGCGAACGGGATTCGCACGGCTTTGGCGACTTCGCGAACCATCTCGATGTCTATGGGGCGTCCCTCGGCCGAGGCGGTGATATCGTAGAATACAAGCTCATCGCACCCCTCCTGATAGTAGCGGGTGGCCATTTCGACAGGGTCGCCAAGGATGACGTTGTTCTGGAACTTAACACCTTTGGTTACCTTGCGGTCGTGAATGTCCAGACAGGGAATTATTCTTTTTGTAAGCATATTTATTTCCGGGTCAGGTTAGGCTTTGCCATCCCAGCGGGTGAAGTTTTCAAGAAGTTTGAGCCCGATTCTGCCCGATTTCTCGGGGTGGAACTGGGTCGCAGCTAGGTTGTCGCGGCCGATCATGCTGGCGAAGGTGATATCAGCGTAGTCGGTTGTGGCTATAATATCCTGCCGGTGGGTGGGAAAGGGGTAATAGCTGTGTACAAAATAGAAGTCGGAACCTGAGGGGATTCCGTCACAAAGGGGGTGGGGGCGTGTGAAGGCGATCTGATTCCACCCCATCTGTGGTACCTTATCGAGCGGATTGGAGGGGGTGAACCGTTTTGTGCAGCCGTCTATAATGCCGAGGGTGTCCACTCCGCCATCCTCCTCGGAGTGCTCCAGTAGGAGTTGGGTGCCGAAGCAGATGCCCAGAAACGGGGTGCCGGCCTTTATGGTTTCGCTGATAGGGGCGTGCATCCCGAGCCGGTGCAGATTCTCCATTGCGGCTCCGGCGGCACCTACACCGGGGAATATTACTCTCTCGGCGGCACGTATCGCTGCAGGGTCGTCGGTGATCTGTGCCTCTGCCCCCAGTGTCTCCAAAGCCAGCTTTACACTGGTCAGATTCCCGGCTCTATAGTCGATTATGGCGATCATTGGTTTCCTTTTGAATCGGTTCGCGTGCTATTGTGGAGTTCTTTTTGTTGTGAGTCGAGCGCGGAATGAGAGGGTTATCTGTAATGTCCCGGCTGGGGATTAGAGTCTGCAACGGCGGTTTTATGTGCGATAGCAGCAGACTACTCATGAAATATGTCTAGACCACTTCCTTGAGTCTGCCGGACACAAGCTTGTGCAGAGAGCTGGAGATGAAGGTTTGGTAGGGTATACCTTCTCTAGCAGCACGCTTCTGGATCTG
>CAZAKU010000112.1:0-3659 GCA_964485765.1 uncultured Lentisphaerales bacterium | reverse complement strand
CGCTGGATGGCTCTCTACTATGCAGCACCACTGGAGCAGGCCCTGCGTACTGTTCTGCCTGCCGCTGTTCGAAACAATGGCGTTCGATTCCTGCGTCAGCTCTATGTTGCTCCTCTCGGCTCTGAGACAGATGAATCTACTTTGACTTCGCGTCAGACGGAAGTTCTGCAGTTGTTGCGTGCCCACGGAGGGGGCTTGTTAAGCGAGGTAAAGAGGGCGCTTAAGGTTTCTCCGGCAACGTTGCGCAAGCTGGAGCAGCATGGTGCTTTATCGATTACGGAGGAGGTGCGCGGCCGCAGGCCCCTGGCGCGCTTTAAGATGGTTCCTACCACCCCTCTCTCCCTGATGGATGAACAGGCTGTAGCGGTGAAGGCAATATCGGCA
Organism: uncultured Lentisphaerales bacterium; assembly: GCA_964485765.1. GTDB lineage: Bacteria > Verrucomicrobiota > Kiritimatiellia > RFP12 > CAZAKU01 > CAZAKU01. The sequence continues at coordinate 3,275 of CAZAKU010000112.1, read as the reverse complement.
GCCCTGCATGAGAAGCATTCAAAGCCTTTTCTGCTGTACGGTGTTACCGGCAGCGGCAAGACGGAGGTGTACCTTCAGACCATTGCAGAGGCACTTAAACAGAATCGACAGGCAATTGTCCTGGTACCTGAAATAGCGCTTACTCCGCAGACGGTGAATCGCTTTGTTGCCCGCTTCGGGGAGAAGGTCGCTGTTCTTCACAGCCGCCTGAGTGATGGTGAGCGGCATGATGAATGGCATCGTATTCGTGATGGAGACGCGGACGTTGTGATTGGTCCCAGGTCGGCCGTGTTCGCCCCGCTGCCCCGTCTGGGGCTAATAGTTGTGGATGAGGAGCATGAGCCGAGCTATAAGCAGGAGGAGCAGCCACGTTACCATGCCCGTGATGTGGCTGTTATGCGCGGGTACTTTGAGGGGTGTGGTGTGGTCCTGGGGTCGGCGACGCCTGCTCTGGAATCGTGGCACAATGCATGTGAGGGTAAGTACGGTCTTCTGACGCTGCCGCGGCGGGCAGACAACAGGGATCTTCCCCTGGTGCATATCGTTGATATGCGCCATGAGAAGGAGCGCACCGGGCACGCCGCAGCTTTCTCGCGAGAGCTGATCTCGGCCATGCACCAAAGGCTTGATTGCGGAGAGCAGATAATCCTTTTTCTGAATCGCAGGGGATATTCAAGCAGCCTTGTCTGCAAGCACTGCGGTTTTGTGGCCGGCTGCGAAAATTGCAGCGTCAGCTATACATACCATAGATCGGATGAGCTGCTGCGCTGCCATATCTGCGGTGATGGGCGCAAGGTCCCTGATAGGTGTCCCTCCTGTCAGGATCCGACCTTTAAATTCGCCGGGGTGGGGACACAGCGTATTGAAACAATTCTTGAGAAGCTTTTTCCTCGGGCACGGGTTAAGCGCATGGATGCCGATACTACAACCGCGAAGCATAGTCATGATGAAATTCTGGGGGCCTTTCGGTCGGGGCAGGTGGATATTCTCGTCGGCACCCAGATGATCGCCAAGGGGCTGCACTTCCCGAATGTAACCCTGGTAGGAGTGCTTCAGGCCGATATGAGCCTGTATATTCCCGATTTCAGGGCCGGAGAAAGGACCTTTCAGCTTCTGGCACAGGTCTCCGGGCGCGCGGGCAGAGGGGAGGTCCCGGGAGAGGTATATATTCAGACATACACACCATTCCATCCTGCCGTACAGGCATCCCGTAACGTTAACTTTGAGGGGTTTGCGAAAGAGGAACTTGAGTTTAGACAAGAATTGAGTTATCCTCCGTTTACTCGGTTGGTTTGTGTGTTAATCAGAGGGAAAGTTGAAAGAGAGGTGTCTGCTGCTGCGGCACGTATAGCGGGTAGCCTCTCGCGGTTGATCTCTGCGGATGTGATTGCATCTGAGCCGACTCCAGCTCCGCTTGCCAGAGCGAAAGGCGATTACCGTTATCAGATAATCCTGCGCAGTGTCAGGGGGAGCTCGATGGTTAAGCCGTTGCGCGCTGTGTTGGGAACGCTGAAGTTGCCCCGGGGTGTAAGAGTTTCTATTGATGTTGATGCGTACAGTTTGTTGTAGTGTTTAGTGTGTTTAGTGTTTTTAGTGTGTTTAGTGTGTTTAGTGTGTTTTGTTTGTAAGAGTCGCTTTCAGGGCCAAAAACCGTCGATGATTGATCCTGTTGCGGCGTACTTTTGTTTTATAGGGCAGGAGTTCGGGGATGGAGAAGAAAACAGCATCGAAAACAATGCGGATTGATCTGATTCCGCAGATGAATAGCGGAATGGTGCCTGAGCATAGCGATAATGCTAATGTTCCCCCCCATGTTGTAGGTCACATTGCTCCCGAAGATAGATGGTCCGGGCAGAGCAGTTATGAGGATCTATTCCACAGTGTTTACGATGCAGCCTTTCTTGTTGATCGCGGCGGGGCAATTGTTGATGTAAACGCGCGGGCGATAGAGTTCTTTGGCTACGAGAGAGACGATCTGCTCTCGTTGTCGCTGCTTGATATTGTTTCGGGTGCCGATACCAACCTGATGTCAAGTGTTTGGGATAATCTTGCGAATCAGCGCTTCTCGCTGATTCAGGCGTACTGTTTGAGGCAGGATGACAGCTATTTTCCGGCGGAAATTGCTGTCAGTCGCCTGAAAGATGGCGATGAATGGGTGCTGTGCTGGTTTGTGAGGGATATCTCCATACGTCGCCATGCAGAGGAGATGCTGCTTACAGAGCATAATGCTATTAGAAATGCGGCTGAGGGTATCGCCGTTGTAGGTGTTAACAGCTGCCTTGAGTTTGTGAATCCCGCAGTCTCGAAATTATGGGCTTACGGCTCTCCGGAGCAACTTATAGGAGCCGATGCCGGTTCACTTTTTGAGGACTCCGGCTATATGACAGGTTTGATTGAGGATGTCATGGCGGTGCAGAACCGCTGGGTGAATAATGTTAACGCACGCAGATCGGATGGCGTTATCTTCCCGGTACGCTGCTCTGTGGCCTGTAATCGAAACAGCGAAGGGGTTGTTGTGGGGGTTGTTGTGGCGTTGTCGGACCTGACCGACCAGCTGCGTGCCGATAAAGCCCAGCAGGAGAGTGAGCAGCAGCGTGTGATGCTGGAGAGCCTTGGTGCGGCCTGTCATCATCTGGGCCAGCCCGCGACTGTGCTGCTGGCCAATCTGGGCCTCCTGGAGAGGGAGAGCGGAGATATGGGTGCCGATGCTGTCGACCTGGTTGAGGAGTGTGTTAGGGCTGGTGAGCTGTTGGCGGATGTAATGCATAGGTTGAATGAGTTTAATGAGTATAAGACAACGCGGTACCTTGATGTGAAGGTTTCGGGGCAGGGCGGGGGGAGTATTCTGGACCTGTAGCTTTTGTCGGCTTTGCGCGGGTTACACGGACCGACACGGACGGGAGAGGGTTCCGGCTTCGAGCTTCGCTTTCTACGCCGTGACAAGTGCGAGATGCGAGTTGGGGAGTGGGTTCCGGCTTCGAGCTTCGCTTTCTACGCCGTGACAAGTGCGTGATGCGAGTTGGGGAGTGGGTTCCGGCTTCGAGCTTCGCTTTCTACGCCGTGACAAGTGCGTGATGCGAGTTGGGGAGTGGGTTACGTGATGCGAGTTGGGGAGTGGGTTGCGTGATTGTGGACGCCATTTCTTGGAAAAACGAACCGCCAGAGCACGCCGTATGGTCCGAATGCCACTGGCATTCGGAGTTGCTTGCTTCGCTGCGCAACTGCCTTACAGCGACAGCCGGGCATACCTATGCACCGGCTCCCGTTGCGCGGCA